>NZ_JBFAZW010000055.1:0-72961 GCF_040682015.1 Dactylosporangium sp. NPDC051485 | reverse complement strand
TGGCCCCCCTTTTCCCCGGGGGCGCCGGGGGCCCCGGGCCCCGGGTGCCCCGGCGCGGTTCCCCCGGGGGCCCCCGCGCTCCCCCCGGGGCCCCGCGACGGGGACCGGCTCGCGGCCCTGGCCGCCGAGCTGCCGGTCCCCGTCGAGACCATTCCCGCCGACCTCGCCACGGCGCCCGGCTGCGACGCCGTGGCGGCCCGGCTCGCCGACCCCGCCCGGCCGGTCGACCTGCTCGTGAACAACGCCGGGCGCTCGCTCAACCGCTCCTTCCTGCGCTCCACGGCCGAGCTCGAGGAGGAACTGCTGCGGCTCAACGTCCACGCGGTCATGCGGCTGACCCTGGCCGCGCTGCCGGGGATGGTCGAGCGCGGGCGGGGCGCCGTCGTCAACGTCTCGTCCGTGTCGGGGTTCGCGGCGCTGATGCCGGGCTCGACGTACCCGGCGAGTAAGGCCTGGGTGACCAACTTCAGCGAGTCGCAGGCCCTGCTGGTGCGGCCGTCCGGCGTGCGGGTCATGGCGCTGTGCCCGGGGTACACGCGCACCGAGTTCCACGAGCGGGCCGGCATCGACACCGGCGGGATGCCGGGCTGGGTGTGGCTGGACGCCCGGGATGTGGTGCGGGCCGCATTGCGCGACCTTCGCCGGGGGCGGATGGTGAGCGTGCCCGGTTGGAAGTACAAGCTGGCGGTCTTCGGCCTGCGGCACGTGCCGCGCGGTCTGCTGCATCGGGCGGCAAGGGACGCGAGGGGACGCATCGGTCACGAAGAGCGCTGAGCTTGCCTTTGAATTTCCTGTGTATCGAACATGATTGTAGTCACGTACGTTCGGACGATGGCCGTATGGAAGCGCTCACATGGGCGTCCGGACGGTCCAAAGCTGGCCGTTTGGGTGTTTGGCCAGGTCAGTGGCATGTATCGAGATTGCAACGATGCAATGAGAGCAAGATTCGGATTCGCTACCAGGCCATCGGCGCATCGTTATCCCCCGTCACCGTCACCCCTCGCGTCACTCGTGGTGATCGCTGCGATCACCTTCGTATTCGCCCTTGTCCACTTGACGGCCTTAAATTTGGCCGAGAGTGCGGGTCATCGATTCACCGCGGAGGTTTAGCGCGTACGCTTCGGTCATGACCGACCGTGACGACCTGCTGAAACTCGTACGCGAACTCGCCGTGGTGAACGGACGGGTCACGCTGTCGTCGGGACAAGTTGCCGACTGGTACGTGGATCTCCGTCGTTTGACGCTGCACCATGCTGGTGCGCCGTTGGTCGGCAGAGTCCTCCTCGACCTGGTCGACGACTGGGAGTTCGACGCCGTGGGAGGGCTGACCCTCGGCGCCGATCCGGTGGCCACCGCGATGCTCCATGCGGCGGCCGCTCGCGGACGACGCCCGCTCGACGCGTTCGTCGTCCGTAAGAGTGACAAAGCTCATGGCCTGCAACGGAGGATCGAAGGACCCGACGTTGCCGGCCGGCGCGTCCTGGCGGTCGAGGACACCTCCACTACAGGTGGAAGTGTGCTGACTGCCGTGGAGGCGTTGCGAGAGGCGGGCGCCGATGTGGTCGGTGTGGCCGTTATCGTCGACAGAGGCGCGGAAAAGGCGGTTCGCGCCGCGGGGCTGAGCTATCGCTCAGCATTTTCGTTGGCCGACCTCGGCCAATAGGGCTGAAAAATTGTCGATTCGGACCTGCGCATATGCAGGCGGGTCGATGGTGTTGGTGGAAGGATGGAAACGTGGGAACTGCGCTGGCTGAGATGACCCTGCCCCAGACCTCGCCGCTCGCCGGCGAGCCGATTGACCGCGCTGACGCCGAGCGTCTCGCGAGCGTGCTGAAGGCGCTCGCCGACCCGGCCCGACTCCGGCTGCTGAGCCTGATCCAGTCGGCTCCCGACGGTGAGGCGTGTGTTTGTGACCTGACGGCCCCGCTTGGGCTCTCGCAGCCCACGGTGAGCCACCACCTGCGGATTCTGACCGAGGCCGGTCTGCTGGAGCGCGAGAAGCGGGGTGTGTGGGCGTTCTACCGCCTCGTGCCCTCCGCCATCGGCACCATCGCCGACCTTCTGACGCCGCCGCGCAAGCGTGCGACCAAGAAGGCGCCTCGCTGACGACGCCGCGAGACCTTCGCGACCAGCTCTCCCTCGTGGGGCGCACGGTCGTGGAGGCTGGACTCGTCGTGGGCTCGGGCGGCAACTTGTCCGCCCGAGGACCAGACGCGGACGAATGCTGGGCAACCGCGGCCGGGACCTGGCTCGATCGGCTCGACCGCGGTTCATTCGTTCGGATCCGAATCAGTGACGGCGCGACCCTTGACAGGGTCGCGCCGTCGCCTACTTCAGAGCTCGCGCTCCACCTCGCCACCTACCGCGCCCGCCCCGACGTCAACGCCGTGGTCCACCTGCACCCGCAGACGGTCCTGCTGCTCGACGCGATCGGCGAGCCCATCCGGCTGGCCACCACCGACCACGCCTTCTACCTGCGGCGCGTGGCGACCATCCCGTTCGTCCCGCCGGGCCGCCCCGAGGTGGGCACCCTGGCCGCCGAGGCCTGCGCCGACGGCACCAACTGCGTGATCCTGTCGCGGCACGGCTGCTCGGTCGTGGCCGACTCCATCGATCTGGCCCACAAGCGGGCGCTCTACCTGGAAGAGGCGGCGCGGCTGACCTACCGCGCCCTGGCCCTCGGCCGCCCGCTCGCGCCGCTGCCCACCGACTGGCTGATCGCCCCGGGCGCCACGGCCTGAGAAAATCTTCGGCCTAGACTCGGCCTCCGTTGAACCGCAGGTCAAGGGGGCGTGAACAGTGGATGTACCGAACCGTGGCCGGTCGCTGCGCATCCCCATCGCGATCGGCGCGGTTGTGGCGCTGGCTGCCGCGGGGGTCGTGACGGTGCGCGCGCTGTCCGGCGGCGGCTCCTGCTCCGGCGGCGTGCGGCTCACGGTGGCGGCCGCCCCGGATCGCTCCGGCCGTGCGCGACGCCGCCGCGAGGTTCACCGCGAGCGGCCCGGAGGTGCGGGGGGACTGCATCCGGGTGGAGGTGCGCGCCGCCGAGTCCGCCGACGTGGCCGCGCTGCTGGCGGCCCGCAACGGTGGGGTGGTCATCCCGGGGGCCCCGGCCGGCCCGTCGCCCGCCGACGCGGACGTGCCGACGGTGTGGATCCCGGACTCGACCGCGTGGCTGACCCGGGTGCGGGCCGTGGACCGCGAGGCCTTCGAGGCGCAGGTCACCTCGGTGGCGGCCAGCCCGGTCGTCCTGGCCGCGACCGAGCAGGTGGCCGCGGGCCTGGGCGGGCACACGATCGGCGCCGCGCAGGTGAACACGCTGCTGTCGAAGGTGGCGGCCCGGCAGTTGCAGGTGGGCGCGGTCGATCCGCGGCGGAGCACGGCGGGCCTGGCGGGCGCGGGACTGTTGTACGACAGCATCGCCACCGACCCGACGCGCCTGGTCGACATGGTGCGCGCGTACCGCTCGATCGCGTTGTCCGAGGACCAGCCCGCCTTGCTGAACGCCGCCGCGACTGGCGCGCAGGCGGTCCTGACGAGCGAGCAGCGGGTCCTGGTCAAATCTGATTTTTCATCTCATGCGGCGACTGATGGTGATTTGTCCGGATTGGCGGTGATGTCGCTAGATCCGTCCGTGACCTTGGACTACCCGTACGCCGTGGTGAGCGGCCAGCCGGCCTCGAGCCTGGCCGCGGCCGAACTGCTGCGCACCGCCCTGACGGGGGCCCGCGATCTCTTCGCCCGGCGAGGCTTCCGCGGCCCCGACGGCTCCACCGGCGCCGCCTTCCCGACCGCCCGCGGCGTGTCCCAGGCCGAGACCCTGGTCAGGCCCCTGACCGACGCCAAGAAGATCACCGAGGTGCTCGGCTACTGGAACGCCACCACCGCGCCGTCCCGGGTCCTCACACTCGTGGATGTCACCTCGTCGATGACCCGCCCGATCACCAAGGGCGGCCCGTCTCGCCTCGAGGTGCTGCGCAAAGCGGCGACCGATGGCCTGGGCCTGTTCACCGACGACAGCGAGCTCGGCCTGTGGGCGTACGCGGCCGGCTACCAGCAGGTCGTCCCGGTGTCCGCGCTCACGAAGGGCCAGCGCGCCCGCCTGACCAGCGCGGTCGAGGCGGCCAAGGCGGCGCCGACCGACACCTGCGGCCTGTACGAGACGGTCCTCGCCGCCTACCGGTCCCTCCAGGACGGGTACAAGGAGGGCCGCTCGAACACCGTCGTGGTCTTCACCGACGGCGCCAACTCCAAGCCCGGCATGAGCCTGGAGACCCTGCAGCTGGAGCTGGAGCGGGCCACCGACCCGACCCGGCCGGTGCGCGTCGTCCTGCTCGGCATCGGGCTCGACGCCAACAAGCAGGAGCTCGACACCATCGCGGCGACCACGGGCGGGCGGGCGTTCGTCGTGCAGGACCCGGAGCAGATCGGCAACATCTTCCTCCAGGCGCTCATCCGGTCGAGCTGACCGACCCCGGCCGGTCGTGGGGCCGCCGCCCGGACTGAGTCTGCCCAGCCTCGCCGTCCACCGTGCGTGTTGTGGCCTACCGCGCTGGGGCCTGTCTGCCGGGGTTCGGGCCGCAGTCCGAACCGGGCCCGCGTCGGGCCGGCGGTGCGGCTCGAGTTGCACCAGCCTGTCGTCCGCCCCGTGCCGCCCCGCGAGGAAGCCAGCCTCGCGCCGAAGCCGGCCTGTCGTCGTCGGCGCCAAAGCCGGGCTGCGCCGAAGCCGGCCTGTCGTCGTCCTCCGTGCCGAAGCACGGGTTGCGGTCCGGGCCCGCGCCGGGTGGGCCTACGGTTCGGGTCGGGCTACGTCAGCTGTCGTCCGCGCCGCACCGAATCAACCAACCGAGTTGCAGCTGCCTGTCGTGTGGGCCCGCGCCGGGCCCGTCCTACCTGCGTCTACCCGATCTAGTCGCGCCTCCCCCGGTGAAGCGACCGAACGGCCGGAGCTTCCGGGTTCGCCGCGATCGCGCGTGGGTGACACGCGCGATCCGGTGAGTCGTTGCCGGCCTTGCTGGGGCGGTTCCGGTCGGTGGCGGTCTATGTAAGCGATCGACCTATTCCCATGCGCCGCGGTGCCGGACCGTTCATCACCCACGGTACACCACCCCAAAAAACCGACTTCGCAGCGTTACTAGTCGCGCACTCGGTGGCTTCCCGGGCGGTCCGCCGGGGGAATGGTCGGGAAGACGGCGGTCGGGGCGTTGGAGGGGTCATCGTAGGAGGAGCCCGAGGACGACGAGGACGACGAGGTGTGGGCGACGCCGCGGCGGCGTTCGCGCCAGCCTCGGAAGATCTCGATGAAGATGGGCAGGGCGGAGATCAGGACGATGAGCAGGACCGCCGGCAGGAGGTAGGTGTCGATCTTCTCCGGCGGGATCAGGTCGCGGATCTTGCTGGCCAGGGCCCAGCCGGCGAGGAGGATGCCGTCGGTCCACAGGACGCCGCCGACGATGTTCCAGATGAGGAACTGGCGGGCCGGCATGCCCACGACGCCGGCGACCGGGTTGAGGAAGGTGCGCACGATCGGGATGAAGCGGGCCAGCACGACCGCCTTCGCCGGGCCGAACTTCGCGAAGTAGTGCTCGGCCTTCTCGACGTACTCCCGCTTGAAGATCCGCGAGTTGGGGCGGTCGAACATGCGGCGGCCGTAGCGGGCGCCGAGGTAGTGGCCGAGCTGGGCGCCCGCGATCGCGCAGATCGGGGCGCCGATGAGCAGCTGCGGCAGGCTCATCTTGGTGCCGAGCAGGTCGCTGGCGGCGGCCGACGACGCGACGCCGGCCAGGAAGAGCAGCGAGTCGCCCGGGAAGAAGAAGCCGACGAGCAGGCCGGTCTCGACGAACATGATCAGCCAGACCCCGATCACGCCGAACGTGTTCAGCAGCCCCTTCGCGTCGAGCGGATTGACTGCTAGCAGGTCGCCCACGGCGCGCGTCGTATCTCCCACGGGTCACCAGGGTACGTGAGGCCCATTACAACCGCGGATCCACGGGCTCGGATTCGCAGGCCAGCACGGCGAACACGAGTTGGTGGACGCGCCAGGGCTGGGAGCCGATGGCCAGCAGGTCGAGCGCCGCCAGGCCCAGGGCCTGTTCGCGCAGGGCGAGGCCGCGCTTGCGACCGAGGGCGCGGTTGCGCAGGGCGGTCAGGCGGTCCGGTTCGGTGTAGTCGGGGCCGTAGATGATCCGCAGGTACTCCCTTCCGCGGCACTTCAGCGCCGGCTGGACCCGCGGGCCGGCGTCGGCGGCCGGCTTGAGCACCATGCCCTCGCCGCCGGCCTCGGTCAGGTCCAGCCACCAGCGGGTCGCGGCGGCCACGGCGGCCGGGTCGGCGGGGTCGGCCACGAGGCGCCGGGTGGTGGCGAACAGCTCCGGGTCGGCCTCGACCAGCCGGTCCACCAGCGCCAGGTGCCACTCGTGCGGGCGCCGGGCGTGGTTGGCCCCCTCGGCGGCGAGCACGTGGAACGGGGCCAGCCGCAGGCCGGACAGGCCGTCGGTGGGCCAGCAGTAGCGGCGGTACACGTCGGTGAACTTCCCGATCGCGGTCTCGCGCATGGCCAGGCGACCGGCCAGGTCGCCGGTGTCGATGCCGCGGGCGGCCGCGGCGGCCAGGGCGGCGCGGCCGGCGGGCAGCACGGCACCGGCCGCGGCGGCCACGCTCGCGTACTGGTCGCGGATGAGCGGCTCGGCCTTGGCCGACCAGGGCAGCACCTCGGCGTCGAGCAGGAGCCAGTCGGAGCCGAGCTCGTCCCACAGGCCGGCGGCGTCGACCGCGGCCACGACCCGCGAAACCAGCGGGGCGGCGTCGGGGAAGAACGGGCGGCCGGTGCGGGTCCAGATCGCGCCGGTGCCGTCGCGGCGCACGTTGAGCACCGCGCGGGAGCCCATGTGCTTCTCCTGGCAGACGACCAGCGGGACGCCGGCCCGGGCGTAGTCGACCAGCGCCTCGACCGGGTGTTCGAGGTACCCCTCCTGCACCGACGTCGACGCGGGCGCCATCGTCGGCGGCAGCCACACCAGCCAGGACGGGTCGACCGCGAACCGGCTCATGACCTCCAGCGCCGCCGCGGCGTTCTCGGCGGCGACGGTGACCCGCCCGGCCGGCGTCTCCAGGGAGCGCCTCCCGATGACGTCGGCAAGGTCGAAGGCGTCGGGCAGACTCAAGGACGAAGGCAGACTCAAGGGCGAGGCCGGAGCCAGCGGCCGGACCGGGGCGTAGTACTCGCGCGCGGCCGGGACCGAGACGAGCTCCCGCGACGGGTAGCGCAGGGCGGTCAGGGAACCGCCGAAGACGCAGCCGGTGTCGACGCAGATGGTGTTGTTGACCCACTCGGCCGCCGGGGTGGGGGTGTGGCCGTAGACGACCATGGCCCGGCCGCGGTACTCCTGCGCCCACGGGTATCGGACCGGCAACCCGTACTCGTCGGTCTCGCCGGTGGTGTCGCCGTAGAGCGCGAAGGACCGCACCCGCCCGGAGGCCCGCCCGTGGTACGCCTCCTTGAGCCCGGCGTGCGCCACCACCAGGCGTCCGCCGTCGAGCACGTAGTGGCTGATCAGGCCGTCCAGGAACGGCACGGCGTCCAGGTCGGGCACCGCGGCGAGCTGTTCCAGGGTCGCGTCCAGCCCGTGCGAGACCGTGACCCGAGCGCCGCGCAGCGCCCGCAGCAGCTTGGCCTCGTGGTTGCCGGAGACGCACAGCGCGGTGCCGGCCGCGACCATGCCCATGACCAGGCGCAGCACGCCGGGCGAGTCCGGGCCCCGGTCGACCAGGTCGCCCACGAAGACGGCGGTCCGCCCCGAGGGGTGCGCCGCCCCGACGGGCCGCCCGAGCGAGTCGCGCGAGAGCACATAACCGAGACGATCCAGCAGTACCTCCAATTCGGCCCGGCAGCCGTGGACGTCCCCGATGATGTCGAAGGGCCCGGTGAGCTCCCGCCGGTTGTTGAACAGCGGCTCCAGCTCGACGGTCGCCGCCGCGATCTCTTCCGGCCCGCGCAGCACGTGGACCTGCCGGAAGCCCTCCCGGGCGAGGCCGCGCAGCGAGCGGCGCAGGTCGCGGTGCTGCCGCGCCACGACCGGGCGGCCGAAGTCGCGGTCCGGGCGGGCCTGGGTGCGGGCCCAGCACTCGTCCTCGGGCACGTCCAGCACGATGGCCACCGGCAGCACGTCGTGCTCGCGGGCCAGCGCCACCAGCCCCTGCCTGGCGTGGGCCTGCACGTTGGTGGCGTCCACGACGGTGAGGCGCCCGGCCCGCAGCCGCTTGCCGGCCACGTAGTGCAGAGCGTCGAAGGCGTCGCCGGAGGCGGACTGGTCGTTCTCGTCGTCGGCGACCAGGGCCCGGAATGCGTCGGAGGAGAGCACCTGCGTGGGCGCGAAGTGCCGCCGCGCGAAGGTCGACTTGCCCGACCCGGTCACACCGACGAGGGCGACGAGGCACAGCTCGGGGATCTTCACAGCGAGAACACCGCCATCTGGGTGGGAGAGCCGGCGACGGGGTCGGAGGGGCCGATGCCGGAGCGGGTGACCTTGTAGCCGTAGCGGGCCGCGACCGCGTCGCACCAGGCGCCGAACTGCGCGCGGTCCCACTCGAAGCGGTGGTCCGCGTGGCGGAGGCGGCCGGGGGCCAGGCCCGGGTAGAGCGCGTTGTACTCGACGTTGGGCGTGGTCACGACCACGGTCGCCGGGGCGGCGTGGCCGAAGACGCTCGCCTCCAGCGCCGGTAGCCGGGGCGGGTCGACGTGCTCGACGACCTCCATGAGCACCGCGGCGTCGAAGCCCTTGAGCCGGTCGTCGCGGTAGGTCAGGGCGGACTGCAGCAGCCGGATGCGGGCCCGCTGCCGCTCGGGCAGCCGGTCGAGGTGCAGGCGGCGGGCGGCCTGGGCGAGGGCGCCGGCGCTCACGTCGGCGCCGACGATCTCCGTGTACCGCGGGTCGCGCACCAGCTCCCCGAGCAGCGCCCCGGGCCCGCAGCCCAGGTCGAGCACCCGGGCGGCGCCGGACTCGGCCAGCGCCCGCACCACCGCCGCCCGCCGCAGCTGGTGCAGCGACTCGGGCCGGGGTGCCGGCAAGGGGGAGACCGTCGAAACATCCGAATCGGACAAGCGGTCGAGCGCGGCCGTGGTCAGCGCCGCGCGATGGGCCAGGTACCGCTTGGCGATGAGCGCCTTGCCCGGGTGGCCGGCGAGCCAGCCGGTGCCGGCCCGCAGCAGCTTGTCGACCTCGTCGGGGGAGACCCAGTAGTGCTTGGCGTCGTCGAGGACGGGCAGCAGGACGTACACCTGGTTGAGCGCGTCGGCGAGGCGCATGGTGCCGGTGAGGCGCAGGTCGACGTACCGGCTCGGGCCCCACTCGGGATGCTCGGCGTCCAGCGGGATCGGAGTCGCCTCCACCGCCCAGCCCAGCGGCGCGAAGAGCTCCTCGGCGCCGCCCCGCCCGCGCAGCGCCGGGATGTGCAGCTCCAGCGGGATCGGGGTGGCGGCCAGTTCCGGGCGGTCGCGGGAGTCGCCGCGCATGGCGGTGCGCAGCACCTTGCCCAAGGCGACGGCGAGCAGGCTGGAGGCGGCGTAGGGCCGGTCGTTGACGTGCTGGTGCAGCGTGAACGTCTCGTCCGCCGAGCGGCCCCGCAGCCGGGCGGCGTCGACCTCGAGCAGCAGGGCGGCCGTGCAGCGCTCCTCGGTCGCCTCCGGGTAGAACACGTGCGCGCGGCCGTAGGCCAGCTCGAAGCTCTGCATCCGGTCGGGGTGCTTGACCAGCAGGTAGCCGAGGTCGGTGGCCGGGCGGTGGGTCGTGGTCACGGTCAGCAGCACGGCTTCAGCATGCGGGACGGAAAATGGCTCCGCCGAGCGCTTTTCGGCGCGCTAGCCTCGAGGTATGGCGGTGGTGGCGACCGCACACTGGCACCGGCTCGACGACGGGCGGGTGCAGTGCGACGTGTGCCCGCGAAACTGCCGGCTGCACGAGGGGCAGCGGGGCTTCTGTTTCGTCCGGCAGCGCGAGCACGACGAGATCGTGCTGACCACCTACGGCCGCTCGTCCGGCTTCTGCGTCGACCCGATCGAGAAGAAGCCGCTCAACCACTTCCTGCCGGGCACGCCGGTGCTGTCCTTCGGCACCGCGGGCTGCAACCTCGGCTGCCGCTTCTGCCAGAACTGGGACATCTCCAAGAGCCGGGAGATCGACACGCTGGGCTCGGCGGCCGGCCCGGAGGAGCTCGCCGCCGCGGCCGAGCGCCTGGGCTGCCGCTCGGTCGCGTTCACCTACAACGATCCGGTGATCTTCATGGAGTACGCCATGGACGTCGCCGACGCCTGCCGAGCCCGCGGGATCAAGGCGGTCGCCGTCTCGGCCGGTTACATGAACCCCGCGCCGCGCGAGGAGTTCTACCGGCATATCGACGCGGCCAACATCGACCTCAAGGCCTTCAGCGAGCACTTCTACGAGAAGATCACGTTCGCGCGGCTGGCCTCGGTGCTGGAGACCCTGGAGTACCTCCGCGGCACCGACGTCTGGTTCGAGGTCACCACGCTGCTGATCCCCGACCGCAACGACGGCGACGACGAGCTGCGCCGGCAGTGCGACTGGTTCCTGTCGCACCTGGGCCCGGACGTGCCACTGCACTTCTCCGCGTTCCACCCCGACTTCAAGATGCGCGACGTGCCTCCCACCCCGCCGGAGACGCTGCGCCGTGCCCGGCGGATCGCGCTCGAGGCCGGGCTGCGCTTCGTGTACACCGGCAATGTCCACGACCCGGAGGGCCAGACGACCCGCTGCCCGGGCTGCGGCGCCGCGGCGGTCGAGCGCGACTGGTACGAGATGGTGTCCTACCGGCTCACCGCCGACGGGCACTGCGCCGCCTGCGGATATGCGATGCCGGGCGTCTACGAGGGCCCGGTCGGGGCGTGGGGCCGGCGGCGGCTGCCAGTGAGCGTGGCGTGAGGCCGCCCGCGGTGGCCGGGAGCTTCTACCCGGGCGACCCGGCGCGGCTGCGCGCCACCGTCGAGGACCTGCTGGCGTCCGTGCCGGTGGAGCCCGACGACGCGTTCGCGTACGTGGTGCCGCACGCCGGCTACCGCTGGTCCGGCCCGACGGCCGCGCACGTCTACGCCCGGCTGGCCGGCCGCGAGTCCGGCCGGGTGGTGCTGCTCGGCCCGGCCCATCGGGTGCCGCTGCGCGGGGCCGCCGTGCCGGCCGAGCCCGTCTGGTCGACGCCGCTGGGCGAGGTGGAGATCGACGTCGAGGGCGCGCGCGACCTGGTGGCGGGCGGGCTGGCCGTCGTCGACGACGGGCCGCACGCGCCCGAGCACTCGATCGAGGTGCAACTGCCGTTCCTGCAGGTCCTGGGGTTCGGCCGGGTGCTGCCGGTGTGTGTCGGGCCGGCGCAGCCCGAGGCGGTGGCCGCGCTGCTGTCCGCCGTCGCCGTGCCGGGCTCGCTGGTGCTGTGCAGCACCGACCTGTCGCACTACCTGCCCCGGGCCGACGCTGAGCGCGTCGACAAGGACACCACCGCCGCCATCGTACGGCTGGAGCCGGATCGCATCGGCGAGCGCGACGCCTGCGGGCGCTATGCGCTGCGAGGCCTGCTGGCCTGGGCGCGTGACCTGGAGCCGCGGGTGCGCCTGCTGCACACCGCGACGTCCGCCGATGAGGGCGGCCCCGCCGACCGGGTGGTCGGCTACGCGGCGGTTTCCTTCGCCACGTGACGCTCCGTAGCCGGTGGCGTGACACCGACGTTACGGCCTTCGATATCGTTGCGTTCGTTTCGGCTAGAAGACCTTGACCGAAAGGGCGACCACGGGAAGGTGTCCTCGGCTCGTCTAGCGGTTTGGAGGCGCCGGTGGACGGCGCCGGACTGGAGACGGGGCATGTCTGCGACGACGACTGCCAGGGCGGCGACCGGTGCCGGCTGGGTGCCGATGACGAGCGAGCAGCGGGAGCAGTTCGACACGGACGGTTACCTGGTGCTCAAGGGTGTGCTGAGCCCGGACGAGGTGCGCCACTACGCGTCGGTGCTCGACGTCGCGCACGCCACCCACCCGCGCGCGGCGGACGGCTCGCTCCACCTGCTCAGCGCGGTCACCAGCTGCCCGGAGCTGGCGGACCTGATCGACCACCCGGCCACGCTGCCGATGGTGTGGTCGACGCTCGGCTGGAACGTGCACATCTACCACTCGCACCTCGATGTCCACCCGACGATCCCCGCCCCGAAGCCCGACTGGTGGCACTGGCACCAGGACGGCGGCCGGCAGAACCGGGAGATCGAGACCGACCCGCGGCCGCGACTGTCGGTGAAGCTCGCGTACTGGCTCTCGGACGTGTCGGAGGAGGGCCGGGGCAACCTGACCCTGATCCCCGGCAGCCACAAGACCAACTGGCTGCCCGGCCCGCCGAAGCGCGACGTGCCGTGGCCAGCCCCGGCCGGCGCCACGCAGGTCAAGGTCGACGCCGGCGACGTGGTCTTCTTCGACCGCCGCATCTGGCACGCCCGCTCGTTCAACTACTCGGAGATCACCCGGCGCTGCGTGTTCCTGGGGTACACGTACCGCTGGATTCAGATCCGCGACGAGGTCTCCGGCCTGCCGTCGAAGCCGTGGTGGCCGAAGCTCAACCAGGTGCAGCAGCAGCTCCTCGGCGGCGTCGGAGTCGGCGACGGCGACCACCAGTGGGGCCACTACCCGGAGTCGACGCCGCTCTACGTTGCGTTGCGCGAGCGCGGCCTGCTTGACCCGAGCTACCCTCCGCTGATCCCGTAGTGCTGCAATGTTCGCCGGGTTCCACCTCGTCTATGGAGCGGGGACCCGGCGAACAGCGGGCCGGCGGAGAGGTTCGGTGTGACGTTCGAGGAGTTCGTCGAGGCGCGGCTGCAGGCGCTGCTGCGCTACGCCGTGATGCTCACCGGCGATCCGCACACCGCGCAGGACCTCGTCCAGGAGACGATGATCCGCGCCCAGCTGCAGTGGCGCCGGATCGCCGCCGCCGACCTGCCCGAGCGCTACGTCAAGCGCATGCTCACCAACGCCTACGTCGACCTGCGCCGCGGCTCGTGGCTGCGCCGGGTCGCCCTGCGCGGGGTCGACCTCGAGGCCGCCGTCGAGCCGCGCGCGGCGGGCGGCTACGTCCACGATCACGCCGACAGCGTGGTCGAGCGCGACCAGATGTGGCTGTGGCTGGGACGGCTACCCCGCCGGCAGCGCGCCGCCTTGGTGCTGCGCTACTACGAGGGCCTTACCGACGGCGAGATCGCCGAGGTGTTCGACTGCCCGGTGGGCACGGTGCGCTCCTGGATCTCCCGGGCGCTGACCACCCTGCGGGCCCAGGTCGCCCCGGCCCTGACCGGCGGTGACGCGGCATGATGGACCACCTGCTGCGCGACACCTTCGCCCGCCACGAGGAGCTCGTCCCGGCCGCCCACCCGGCGCTGCGGGCCGCCATCTTCTCCGGCGCCCGGCGCCGCCGCGCCCGCCGCCGCTGGGCCTGGACCGGCCTGCTCAGCGCTCTCACGGTGGCCGCCGTGCTGCTCACCGGGCCCATCTTCGCGCTGCCCCGGCACGCCGCGCACGACGTGGCCTCCCCGGCGCGCCCGATCCACCTGCTGCTCGTCGGCATCGACCGGACCGGCCGCGACCAGCCCGCGCAGGTGCGCGCCAACGCCATCGTCCTGCTGCACATCGACCCCGCCCGGCGGGCCGCCTACGCCGTCGTCGTCCCGCACGACCTGCTGCTCGACCTGCCCGGCCTCGGCCGGGAGCGGGCCGAGGGCGCCTACCTCGTCGGCGGCTACCAGCTCGCGGCCGACGCGATGACCGGGCTGACCGGCGTGCCGCTGGACGGCGGCGCGGTCGTCGACGTGGCCGCGATGGAGAAGATCACCGCGGCGGCCGGCGGCGTCGACCTGTGCGTCGACCGGCGGGTGCAGTCCAGCCACCTCGCCGACGACGGCTCTCGATCGCCCGGCTACGGGCACCCGGCCATGGTCTACGAGCCCGGGTGCCGGCACTTCGACGCGGCCGAGGCGGTCGACTACCTGCGGGAGTCGGTCGGAAGCGGGGACGACCGGGCCCTGCGCGGCTACCTGGTGGCGCTGGCCAGGGCGGCGTCCGAGCCGTCGCGGCTGCCCGCCGTGCTCGCCGCGGCCGGCTCCGGCCTGGAGCTGCACCTCGGCGCCAGCTCGCTGGCCGGGGTGGCCGGGATGCTGCGCGGCGTCGAGCCGGGCGCGATGGCCGGGGTGCGGCTGCCGACCGCCGCCACCGCGGAGAGCGGGCGGCCCGGGCGCCTGCCGGTGCCCGGGGGCGACGGGCTCTACGACGCCCTGCGCTCCGGCAAGGTCGGGCCGTGGCTCGCCGCCCACCCGGCATACGGGGTCTGAGACCCCGGACCGTCGGGCTCAGTACTCGTCGTTGAGGTCGACTTCGCGGTCCTGCTCGATGGCGTCGTATTCGTTGGCCTCCCACGGCCGTGCGTGAAGGGCCTGCGGCCGGTCCAGCGGGTTGGCCGGTTGGGCCTGCTCGGCGGCGTCCTCGGGCGGGGCCTCGGGGTCGCGGACGTCGGGGTCGAGTCGGTCGTCGACGGTCAGCAGGTCCTCGTCTGGCTGGGTCATCGCCGGTGGCTCCCTTGTCGCTGTCGTGGTCGCTCGTGCGGGCCGCCCTCAACCGTACGACTGATCCGCGCGGTTCGCCCCCGGAGCGGGTATTTCCCCCGGGCTGTCCCCCTTCCCGGAAGGAATCGCCCGCGCCGGTCACCCGGCGTCGAGCGACACTCGCGGCTGCGGGATAATTCGTGGCAGGACAGCGCGGTCCGCGTGGAGCCGTGCCTGTCGGCTCCAAAAACCGCACGATCCAAACAGTCAAGGAGCGCCGTCATGCCCATCGCCTCGTCCGATGTCTACGCCGAGATGCTCGACCGCGCCAAGTCCGGCGCGTTCGCCTACCCGGCGATCAACGTCTCGTCGTCTCAGACGCTCAACGCGGCGATTCGTGGTTTCGCCGAGGCTGAGAGCGACGGCATCATCCAGGTCTCGACCGGTGGCGCGGAGTACGTCTCCGGCCCGACCGTGAAGGACATGATCACCGGCTCGGTCGCGCTGGCCGCGTTCGCGCACGAGGTGGCCAAGAAGTACTCGGTCAACATCGCGCTGCACACCGACCACTGCCCGAAGGACAAGCTGGACAAGTTCGTCCGCCCGCTGCTGGCGATCTCGGCCGAGCGCGTGGCCAAGGGCGAGGAGCCGCTCTTCCAGTCGCACATGTGGGACGGCTCGGCGGTGCCGCTGGGCGAGAACCTCGACATCGCCGAGGAGCTGCTGGCCCAGACGGCCGCGGCCAAGGTGGTCCTCGAGATCGAGGTCGGCGTCGTGGGCGGCGAGGAGGACGGCGTCGTCGGCGCGATCGACGAGAAGCTGTACACCACCGTCGAGGACGGCCTGGCCATGGTCGAGAAGCTCGGCCTCGGCGAGAAGGGCCGCTACATGGCCGCCCTGACCTTCGGCAACGTCCACGGCGTCTACAAGCCGGGCAACGTCAAGCTCCGCCCGGAGATCCTCAAGACGATCCAGGACGCGGTCGGCGCCAAGTACGGCAAGGAGAAGCCGCTGTCGCTGGTCTTCCACGGCGGCTCCGGCTCGCTGCTGTCCGAGATCCGCGAGGCGCTCGACTACGGCGTGGTGAAGATGAACATCGACACCGACACGCAGTACGCGTTCACCCGCCCGGTCGCCGCGCACATGTTCAGCAACTACGACGGCGTGCTGAAGGTCGACGGCGAGGTCGGCAACAAGAAGGCCTACGACCCGCGCGCCTGGGGCAAGGCGGGCGAGGCCGGCCTGGCCGCCCGCGTCGTCGAGGCCTGCGAGCACCTGCGCTCGACCGGCACCACGCTCAGCAAGTAGTCACCGCAAACGCGAACGGCCCGGCTGAGCAGCCGGGCCGTTTTTGCTTGCGGTTAGCCGGCCAGGATCTCGGCGGCCTCGGCGACGTCGTCGGTGAGGTGGATGAGGGAGCGCAGGTCGCCTACCGGGGAGCCGGCCAGCAGCGGCTCGAGCAGCGCGCGGACCGGCAGGCGCTCGGTCCAGTGCTTGACGTCGAGGAAGACGAACGGGCCGCTGGCGCCGTCGGTGGCGTAGAAGGTCTTGGTCGCGGCCTGGAAGACCTCCTGGACCGTGCCGGCCATGCCCGGGGCGAAGACGATGCCGCCGCGGGACAGCCGCAGGATCGTGTCCTCGCGGATGGCGTTGGAGAAGTACTTCGCGATCTTGGCCGCGAACAGGTTGGCCGGCTCGTGGCCGTAGAGCCACGTCGGGATGGCCAGGCCGCCGTGCCTGGCCCAGGCGACCGGATCGACGGCGGCCTGGTCGGCGGGCTCGGCGGAGTCCGGCGTGGGCGGGACCGGGCGGGCGAAGCTCTGCCGTACCTCCAGCGCCACCGCCGTGTAGGGATCGTGGTCGTGGAAGTCGGGCACGCCGGCGAGGGTGTCGATCGCCGCGCGCACGGTGTCGAGCGGGTGCTCGGCCAGGAAGGCGCCGAGGTTGGCCGCCTCCATCACGCCGGGGCCGCCGCCGGTCACCACGAGCCGGTCGGCCCGGGCCAGGTGCCAGGCCAGCTCGGCGGCGTTGCGGTACTCGGCCGCGCCGCGCGGCGCGGCGTGCCCGCCCATGATGCCGATCGCGGCGGCCGGCCCGCGCGCGCCGATCCAGCCGGCGGTCACGTTGGCCAGCGCGTTGTCGATGCCGGAGTCGTGCATGCGCTGGGCGACCGCCTCGCGGATCTCCGGGGTGGCGCCCCCGGTGGCGCGGAAGTGGCGGTAGACGACGGTGTCGAACATGCCCTCGAAGCCGCCGGAGGCGAAGCCGGCCGCGAGGTCCTCCGGGTTGTACAGCTGGGAGGGGTGCGTCGGGTAGGGGATCCCGGCGAACTCGGGCACCACGACCGCGCGCCGCAGCAGCAGGTCGACGACGTGCTCGAGGGTGGCGAAGTGACACCCGATGAACAGCGAGTCGGCGACGTCCACTGTGGACAGGTCGACGGCGCTCAGGTCGAGCCCCTGCACGATCTTGCCGGCGAGGGTGGCCTGGCTCAGGTGGAAGCGCAGCTCCTCGGCCGACTCGATCTCGTCGGGCGAGTGGTCGTGGAGGGCTACTACGTCTGGCGGTGGCGGGGTGGGCACTTGGCTATCCTCGCAAACCGCCACAAAGGGCAATGGCCCGATCCGGAGATCGAGCCATTGCTGACCGGGTCCTGGGGAGGCTCCGGACTTTCATTTGTAGTACGCCTCCGTGGGAGCGCACACCATCCGCGCGCGGGACGCGGGCTCAACCGTTCAGTCAGGTCTTCTCTGATGTAATTGCCGCATGCAGAACCTGCTACCGGGGCCCGAGCCCACGCTGCTGCCCGCCGACCCGCCCGCCGCCGACCAGCTGGCCAAGGCCGACACCGAGGAGGCGGTCAAGGCCGTCGCCGCGGCGTATCCGGCCTCCAGCGCCGCCTGGGCCCGCCTCGCCGAGCTGGCGCTGGCCGCCGACGAGCCGGTGACCGCGTACGCCTACGCCCGCACCGGCTACCACCGGGGCCTCGACCAGCTGCGCCGCAACGGCTGGCGCGGCGCCGGGCCGATCCCGTGGGCGCACGAGCCCAACCAGGGCTTCCTGCGGGCGCTGCACGCGCTCAGCACGGCCGCCGGCGCGATCGGCGAGGCCGAGGAGGCCGAGCGCTGCGCCACCTTCCTCAACGACAGCGACCCGTCCGCCACGGCGGCTCTCGCCTAAAGTCCTTCCGATACGGCCGCCGCGACCTTGAGCCAGGCGTCGCGGCTGGCCGCGGACAGGCCCGGGTACTGGATCGGCTCCCCCGAGTCGATGAACCGCTCGTAGGGCACGATCAGCACGGTCCGGGTGCGGGCCGCGAAGTGCCGGGTGATCGCCGGGACGTCGACGTAGCGGCGGCTCGGCGGCATCGACACGACCGTCACCGCCTGGCGCACGAGCCGCTGCCGGCCGTGCTGCTCCAGGTGGTCGAGCATCCGCGAGGCGGTCTCGGCCGAGTCGTTGCGGGCCGACATCGTGACCACGAGCTGGTCGGTCGCGTCGATCGCGGCCTGCCAGTTCTCGGCCCGCACGTTGTTGCCGGTGTCGACCACGATGAGCTTGTAGAAGCGGCTCACCACGTCGCGGATCTCGCCGAACGCGTCGGCGGTCAGCATCTCGCCGGCCGTGGCCGACTCGTCGGAGGCGAGCACGTCGAACATGCCCTCGCCCTGCGCCCGCACGTACTGCGACAGGTCCCCGATGCGCCCCTGGGCGCCCTGGAAGTTCTGCAGGTCGTGGAGCAGGTCGCGCACGGTCCGGGTGTGGAAGTCCTGCTGGGCGCGCATGCCGAGGGTGCCCTGGGTCTCGTTGTTGTCCCAGGCCAGCACGTACCCGCCGCGCTTCTGCCCGAAGGTCATCGCGAGCAGCAGCACGGCCACGGTCTTGCCGGCGCCGCCCTTGGGGTTGACGACGGTCACCTGGCGCAGGCCGCCGAAGTTGCGCCGGACCATCTCGACTTCCTGGCGGTACTCCATCTCCCGCCGCCCCGGCGACAGCGCGACGAGCCCCATCGTCCCCTTGGACAGCGCGCCCCGCATGCCCCGCGAGGCGATCGGGTCGACCGGCTTGGCCTGCCGCCGCCGCGCGAACTCCTCCGCCGTCGGCGTGCTGCCGTCGTGCCAGCTGTCCTGCGGCATGGGCGGCAGCGGCGGCACCAGGGTCGCCGGCCCGTTCGCACCGGCCGGCCCCGGGAACGGCGGCTGACCGGGCGGCGGCTGATATCCGGGTGGCGGTCCCTGATATCCCGGCGGTGGCCCCGCGAACGGCGGCTGCCCGCCCTGTGGCGGCCCGTAGGGCACCGGGCCCGGTGGCGGGGGCGGCGGGCCCGGCATCCCGGCCGGGGGCTGCTGCGGCGGTACGCCAGGAGCCCCGAACGGCGGCCCACCGGCCGGACCGCCCGGAAGCGGCGCGGCGGGCGGTGCCTGCGGGGGAAGCTGCCCGGGCGGCACCGCCGGGGTCCGCGCCCCATCGTCTCCGGGCGGCCCGGAAACAGGCCCCGACACGGGTGGTCCGGAAACCGGCCCGGGAGCAGGCGACGGCCCGAACATGGTCGCGTTCGGCGGCCCGGCATCGGGTCCGGGAGGCATGGGAGGCCCGGCCACGGGGGGCGGCGGCGCCCCGAAGATCGGCCCGGGCGGTGGGCCGGCATTCGGCCCAGGTCCAGGAGGCCCGGGCACCGGCCCGGGAGCAGGCGACGGCTCGGCGGGTGGCGCCCCAAAGATCGGCCCGGCAGTCTGCCCAGGCCCGGGAGGTCCAGGCACCTCGGCGGGTGGCGACCCGAAGATCGGCCCGGGAGAAGGCGGCGGCGGCCCGGCATCGGGTCCGGGAGGCATGGGAGGTCCGGGCGCGAGGGGCGGCGGCGCCCCGAAGATCGGCCCGGCGTTCGGCCCGGGTCCGGGCGGCCCGGGCACCGGCCCGGGAGCAGGTGACGGCCCGGCGGGTGGCGCCCCGAAGATCGGCCCGGGAAGGGGTCCCGGATCAGCGGGAGGCCCGGGCGGTCCGGACACAACGGTTGGGGGCCCGGCAAACGGGTTCGGCGGCCCGGAGATCGGCCCGGGCGCCGCGGCGAACGGGTTGGGCGGCCCGGAAACCGGCCCAGGCGGACCGGAGACCGGCGCGCGCTGCCCGGGCACCTCGTGCGGCGCCCCGAACGGCCCGCCGATCGGAATCCCACCGGAGACCGGAATGCCGCCGCCCCCGGAGATCGGGATCGCGTTCGACCCCGGCGCCGCGGCATCGCCCGCGCCCTGGCCGTGCGGCACCGGCCGCCCGTGCTGCAGGCCGTCCTCGACGGGGTCCTCGCGCACCGGCCAGGCCAGCGGATCCACGCTCCCGGGCGGCTGCGACCACGGCGACCCGGCATGCTCGCCGCCCGCTCCCGGCCGCTCCCGCCGCCCGTCGATGTTCTCGTCCGGCGGCCAGACCATGTCGTTCACGTCTCGCTTCCCTCCCCGCGGTGCGCTACCACGGTATGCGACGAGGTCGCGCTCCGACATACGTGCGAACGTCGGGCCCTATGGCACGTACACGGCCCAGGCGGCGCGTTCCATCCACCACGACCGCTTGCGGCTGAGGGTGCCCTCGACCCCGTCGTCGATGAACGGGACGTCGGCGCGGGGGGAGATCGCCACCGCGCGGCCGTGGGCCCGGCGCACCTGGATCTCCATCCGGGGGCGGCGGAAGAGGCCCCGGGACGCGACCGGCACGGCCACCGCCACGTCGATCACGCCGTCGTCCATCGCCGGGGCGGTGACCAGCGGCAGGCCGTCGACGGTGGCGTACCGGGCGGCGTTGGCCACCACCGACACGAGCACCGGCTCGGTCCCGTCGGCGAGCACCGCGTCGTCGACCTCGATGCGGGCCAGGTAGGTGCCGGTCGTCCCGCTCGCGTCCACCCCGCCCAGCAGGGCGCCGTCGAGCGTGACCGAGCCGCCGTCGTTGCGCAGCAGGTCGAGGCGGCGCACCTTGCCGCCCAGGACCGCGGCGGCCACCTCGGCGGGGTCGCGCGGCAGGCCGAGCCGGGTGGCCAGGTCGGTCGCGTCCGGGCCGAGCGGCAGGATGCCGATCGGCGGCAGGTCGGGAATCGTGCGGTCGGCGGGGAGGTCCTCCTGCCGTTTGCTGGGCGCCGGGGCGTACATCCGCACCAGCCGGCGCATCACGGCCCGCAGCTGGCCGTCGGCGGCCGAGGCGACGACCAGCCGCGCCTCCGGCATCGGCCGCAGGGCCGCGTCGATCTCCTTGTCGTCGTGCGCGACGACCGTGCTCACCTCGGCATCTGCCGCACGCAACGCGTCGCGGCAGGCGAGAATGGGGGTTCGGGTGCCGCAAGCGCCGTTGTCGCAGCCGCACTGCGACTCTTCGCCGAGCGCCAGCAGCACGATGTCGACCACCGTTGTCAGCCTGCCTTTCCGAAGGTTGTTAGCCTGGCATCCGGGCGAACGCGGGTCGCCCACCTTGGAGGGCGAGCAGACATGCCAGCGATCGTGCTCATCGGCGCACAGTGGGGCGACGAGGGCAAGGGCAAGGTTACCGACATGATTGGCGGTAGCGTCGACTACGTCGTGCGCTACTCGGGCGGCAATAACGCGGGTCACACCGTGGTGACGCCAGACGGGCAGAAGTTTGCCCTGCACCTCATGCCGTCGGGCGCGTTGTGGCCCAACGCGGCAATCGTGATCGGCAACGGGGTGGTGATCGACCCCAAGGTGCTGCTGATCGAGATCGACGGGCTGGCCGAGCGCGGCGTCGACGTGTCCCGCCTGATGATCTCGGGTGACGCACATCTCATCATGCCGCACCACCGGGCCCTGGACCGCGTGGTGGAGCGCTACCTCGGCTCGTCGCGCATCGGCACCACCGGCCGCGGCATCGGGCCGGCCTACGGCGACAAGGTCTCCCGGATGGGCATCCGGGTGCAGGACCTGCTCGACCCGGGCATCCTGCGCAAGAAGCTCGAGATCGTGCTGCGCGAGCGCAACCAGGTGCTGTTCAAGGTGTACAACCGCAAGGAGATCGACGTCGACGCGGTGGTGGAGGAGTACCTCACCTACGCGGAGCGGATGCGGCCGTACATCACCGACACCCGCCAGGTGCTGTGGCGGGGCCTGGAGGAGGGCCGCACGGTCCTGCTCGAGGGCGCCCAGGCCACGATGCTCGACATGGACCACGGGACGTATCCCTTCGTGACGTCCTCCAACCCGACCGTGGGCGGCGCCTGCGTCGGCTCGGGCATCCCGCCGACCGCGATCACCCAGGTCATCGGCGTGACCAAGGCCTACACCACGCGCGTGGGCTCCGGCCCGTTCCCGACTGAGCTCTTCGACGACAACGGCGTGCACCTGCGCAAGGTCGGCCGGGAGTACGGCACGACCACCGGCCGCGAGCGGCGCACCGGGTGGTACGACGCGGTCGTGGCCAAGTACGCCACCCGCCTCAACGGCATCACCGACCTGGTGGTGACCAAGCTCGACGTGCTCTCCGGCCTGGAGAAGGTGCCGATCTGCGTGGCCTACGAGGTCGACGGCAAGCGCACCGACGACATGCCGATGACGCAGACCGAGTTCCACCACGCCACGCCGGTCTACGAGGAGCTGCCGGGCTGGTGGGAGGACATCTCCCAGGCCCGCACCTTCGAGGAGCTGCCGGCCAACGCCCGCCGCTACATCGAGCGGATCGAGGAGCTCGCCGGCACCCGCGTGTCCATCGTGGGGGTGGGCCCGGGCCGGGACGAGAACGTGGTCCGGCACGCCCTGATCTAACAGCTGCCGCACCACCCCGGGCGGGCCGGATTCCTGGCCCGCCCGGGGTGGCTGCGCAGCGAAAATCCGGACTCCGCCTCGCTGTGACCCCGGCGATGGGGCAGCCGCTAGGCTTGCGCGGTGCGCGTACTTCTCATCGGAACCGGCGCCCGCGAGCACGCGATCGCCGCCGCCCTGGCCGCCGACCCGGCCGTGACCGCCCTGCTCTGCGCGCCCGGTAACCCGGGCATGGCCGCGCTGGGCGAGCTCGCGCAGGTCGACCCGCTCGACCCCGGCGCCGTCGCGGCGCTGGCCGTCGAGTGGTCCGCCGACCTGGTGGTCGTGGGGCCCGAGGCCCCGCTGGTGGCCGGGGTGGCCGACGCGGTGCGCGCGAAGGGCATCGCCTGCTTCGGCCCGTCGCAGGCGGCGGCCCAGCTGGAGGGCTCGAAGGCGTTCGCCAAGGACGTCATGCGGGCCGCCGGGGTGCCGACCGCGCGCGCGTTCGTGTGCACCACGCCGGACGAGCTGGCCGCGGCGCTGGACGAGTTCGGGCCGCCCTACGTGGTCAAGGACGACGGGCTGGCCGCCGGCAAGGGCGTGGTGGTCACCGGCGACGTGGCCGTGGCGCTGGCCCACGGGGCGGCCTGCGGGCGGGTCGTGGTCGAGGAGTACCTGGCCGGCCCCGAGGTGTCGCTGTTCGTGGTGACCGACGGGACGGCCGCGGTACCCCTCCAGCCGGCCCAGGACTTCAAGCGCATCGGCGACGACGACGAGGGCCCCAACACCGGCGGCATGGGCGCCTACTCGCCGCTGCCCTGGGCCCCGCCGGACCTGGTCGAGCAGGTCATGGCGAGCGTGGTCCAGCCGACCCTGGCCGAGATGCGCAAGCGGGACACGCCGTTCAGCGGCGTGCTGTTCGTCGGCCTCGCCCTCACCACCGAGGGCCCGAAGGTCATCGAGTTCAACTGCCGCTTCGGCGACCCGGAGACCGAGGCCGTGCTGGCCCGGCTGGACACCCCGCTGGCCGGCCTGCTGCACGCCGCCGCGGTCGGCCGGCTGGCCGAGGACCCGCCGCTGGCCTGGCGCTCCGGCGCGGCCGTGTGCGTGGTCATGGCCAGCGCCGGTTACCCGGAGTCGGCCCGCAAGGGCGACGTGATCACCGGCGCCGACGGGGTCCCGGGCGTGCTGCACGCCGGCACCGCCCGGCGCGAGGACGGCGCGCTGGTCACCGCGGGCGGGCGGGTCCTCGCCTGCACCGCGCTCGGCGACACGCTGGTGGAGGCGCGCGAGGCCGCCTACGCGATCGTGCGCGGCGTCGGCTTCGACGGGGCTCAGTACCGTACCGACATCGCCCTCAAGGCGGCCGAAGGAAAAATCTCGGTCCCGTAGGCAACCCTGCCCGGCGCGGCCTCCGTTTCCTCCACGTAGTCACAGGGAGGGGCACGGATGACGCCCGAGCAGCACTATCGCGAGTACGTCGCGGGCAACCTCGAACGCCTGCGCCGCACCGCGTTCCTGTTGTGCGGCGACTGGCACACGGCCGACGATCTCACGTCGACGGTGCTGGTCAAGCTGTTGCGGCACTGGCGGCGGGCGGCGCGCTTCGACAACCTCGACGCGTACGTCCGCCGCATGCTGATGCGCGCCTGGCTCGACGAGCGCCGCCGGCCCTGGCGGCGGGAGACGGCCACCGCCGCGCTTCCCGAGGTGGTCGCCGTCCCGGACGGCGACCCGGTTCGGCGCGTCGCCGTGCTCTCCCTGCTGGCCGCGCTGCCCCCGCGCCGCCGGGCCGTGCTGGTCCTGCGGTACTTCTGCGACCTCTCCGTCGAGGAGACGGCCGAGGCGCTGGGCTGCAGCGAGGGGACCGTGAAGAGCCAGGCGGCCCGGGCGCTGGAGTCGCTGCGGGCCCACGTCAGCGAGGGAGACGCGCTGTGGACCTGAGAGACGAGCTGTACGAGGCGAGCGCCGCCCCGCCGCCCACCACGATCGACGTCGACCGGCTCATCGCCGGCGAACACCGCCGGGCCCGCGGCCTGCGACTGCTCGGCGGCGTCGCCGCGGTGGCGGTCCTGGCGGCCGGCGCCATGACGCTGCCGCGGTACTTCGGCGAGAGCCAGGCCCCGCCGCCCGTGCTCGCCGCGAGCTCGGGCGTGACGACCACGTCACGGGCGCCGCTGCCCTGCCCGACCCCGGTGGCGACCGGCCCGGTCGTGTTGGGCGGCGGGCAGCCGTGGCACCCGGTGACCGAGGACTGCGGCGCGGCGATCGAGCGGCTCACCAACGCCGTCGACGCGCTGATCGCCCGCGAGCTGCCGGGCCTCAAGGGGCACAACGCGGGCGTCGACAAGAGCGCGCCGCCGCGCTTCATCCGCGACCCGCACATGGTGACCGCCTACAACTACGGGGTCGAGTTCGAGCCCGTGAACGGCCGCCGCTCCTTCGTCTCCGTGATCATCCAGGCCGGCGCGGACAGGCCGGGGGTGGCCGCGTCCGCGCTGCCCTGCCGCCAGGGCGAGAAGGGCTGCAGCCGGCAGGTCATCGACGGCGCGATCGTGCAGGTCCACGGGCAGTCCATGAACGGCGCCCGCGGCTACCAGATCAACGTCTACCGGCAGGACGGCACCCAGATCGTCGTCATCGGGCGATGCCCGGATCCCGGGTACGACCCGCCGTACACCGCGGATCAGCTGGTCCGCATCGCGGCGGCGCCGGAGCTGACGCTCTACCCCTGACAGATCGTGACTGCGCTGGGACCGCCACCGGGGCGGCGGTCCCAGCGCGCTGGCTGGCGCTTTCAGAAAGGTGCCGCCGGACGACCTTTCCCGTCGCGTTGCGGGGAAGCGCCGCCACGAAGTACACATCCCTCGGGACCGAGAATCTGGCCAGCCTGTGGCGGACGTACTCGCGGATCGCGTCCGCGTCGACGCGCTCGCCGGGGTGCAGGGCGATCCAGGCCGCCAGGCGCTGGCCGAACTCCTCGTCCGGCACGCCGGCCACCGCCACCTCGCGCACCTGGGGCAGCTCGGCGATGACGTCCTCGACCGCGGCCGGGTAGACGTTCTCACCGCCGGAGATGACCATGTCGTCCTCGCGGCCGTCGACGAAGAGCAGGCCGTTGCGGTCGAGGTGGCCGAGGTCGCCGGTGGCGATGAGGTCGCCGTGGAACTCCCGGCCGGTGCCGTTGGTGTAGCCCTCGAAGAGCATGTCGTTGCCGACGAAGATCCGCCCGACCGTGTCCGGCGGCAGCGCCCGCCCGTCGTCGCCGAGGATCGCCACGCGGGTGCCGTGCGGGGGCCGGCCGGCCGTGCCCTGGGCCGAGCGCAGCTCCTTCGGCACGGCGATCGAGGCCCACGACGCCTCCGTGGAGCCGTACAGGTTGTAGAGCACGTCGCCGTACACGTCCATGAAGCGCGTGGCCAGCGGCCCGGTCAGCGCGGAGCCCGAGACCGCGACCACCCGCAGCGTCGGCGCGGCGACGGCGCCGGGCGCCTCCAGCAGGCGTTGCAGCATCACCGGTACCGCGAACAGCGACGTGCACCCGTGCTCGTGCACGGCGCCGAGGGTGGTGGCCGGGGCGAACCTGCGGGTGAGGACGATCGTGCCGCGCAGCGCCAGGCACAGCTGCAGCGCGGCCAGCCCCCAGGTGTGAAACAGCGGCGCGGCGACGAACATGCGCTCGCCGGCGTTGAGCGGGATGCGCGACACGACCGAGGCGAGCGGCCCGAGGCCGGCCGGGTTGCGCCGCCGGGCCCCCTTCGGCGCCCCCGTCGTGCCGCTGGTGAGGACCACGATCGTGCCCGGCTCGGCCGGCGGCTCGAGGTCGGCCGACGGGGCGCGCAGGATCAGCCCCTCGATCCGGTCGGTGGACAGCCGGGGCAGGTGCGGCGGTACGGCGGCCAGCATGCCCAGAAAGGCCTCGTCGTGCAGCAGCAGCGACAGGCCCTGGTCGTGGGCGACCGTCTCGATCTGGGCGTTGCCGAGGCCGGTGTTGATCAGCACCGCCTGGGCGCCGACGGCCACGACCGCCAGCAGCGACTCGATCATCGCGGCGGAGTTCTCGCAGAGCAGCCCGACCCGGGCGCCGGGGACGACGCCGTGGCCGGCCCTGAGCGCGTTGGCCAGCCGGCGCACCCGGTGGTCGAGGTCGCCGTAGGTGACGGTGCGCCGCTCGTCGATGACGGCGATGCGGCCCGGGTCGCGGGCGGCGGCCGAGCGCATCTCGCCGAAGAGGCCGAAGCCCCACCGGCGCAGGGCGTTGAGCTGGCGGACGACCCGGGCGGGGCCGGCGGGGTTGAGGACCTTGCGGCGGGCGAGGGTGCGCAGTACGAAAACGGCGTCCATGGCGGGGACTCCTTCTCGGCTCTTGGCAACGCGAAGGCCGGCGCCGTTTTCCTGTGGAACAGCGCCGGCCTCGAAAAAATCCTCAGCGGATATAGGTGCCGGAGATCGCACGGGAGATCACCAGGCGCTGGATCTCGCTGGTGCCCTCGAAAATCGTGTAGATCTTGGCGTCGCGGAACCATCGCTCGACGGGGTGTTCGCGCAGGAAGCCCGCGCCGCCGAGGATCTGCACCGCCTTCTCGGTGACCGCCACGGCCACCTCGCCGGCCTTGAGCTTGCTCATCGAGCCCTCGCCGGCCTCGAACGGGCGGTTGTTGCGCCCCATCCAGGCGGCCCGCCAGACCAGCAGGCGGGCGGCGTCGATCTCCATGCGCATGTCGGCCAGGGCGAACGCGATCGCCTGGTTCTCGATGATGGGCCGGCCGAACTGCACACGGCCC
Organism: Dactylosporangium sp. NPDC051485; assembly: GCF_040682015.1. Lineage (NCBI taxonomy): Bacteria > Bacillati > Actinomycetota > Actinomycetes > Micromonosporales > Micromonosporaceae > Dactylosporangium > Dactylosporangium sp. NPDC051485. The sequence continues at coordinate 45,873 of NZ_JBFAZW010000055.1, read as the reverse complement.
TTGGCGTACTCCAGCGCGTACTCGTACGCCGCCCGCGCCACGCCGAGCGCCTGCGCGCCGACGGCCGGGCGGGACAGCTCGAACGTTCGCATCGCCGCCTGACCCTGGGCCTTGCGCCCCTCCCGGGCCCGGGCGAGCCGCTTGTCGAGCGCCTCCTTGCCGCCGAGCAGGCACGCGCCGGGCACCCGCACGTCGTCGAGGAACACGTCGGCGGTGTGCGAGGCGCGCAGGCCCAGCTTCTTGAGCTTCTTGGCCCCGTTGAGCCCGGGGGTGCCGGGCGGCACGATGAACGCGGCCTGGCCGCGGGAGCCGAGCTCCGGCTCGATGCTGGCCGTCACGACGTGCACATTGGCGATCCCGCCGTTGGTGGCGTAGGCCTTCTGCCCGCTGAGCACCCACTCGTCGGCGGCCTCGTCGTAGCGGGCCCGGGTGCGCATCGAGGCCACGTCGGAGCCGGCCTCGGGCTCGGTGGTGCAGAAGGCGGCCACCTTGGGGTCGGCGGCGTCGCCGAAGCACTGCGGGACCCACTCGACCATCTGGTCGGGGGTGCCGCTGCCGTAGATGGCGGCGACGGCCAGGCTGGTGCCGAAGATGGCCATGCCGATGCCGGCGTCGCCCCAGAACAGTTCCTCGTTGGCGAGGCACAGCGCGAGCCCGGTCGGGTCGGCCCAGGCGTTGGCGAGGAACTCGAAGCCGTACAGCCCGATCTTCGCCGCCTCCTGGATGACCGGCCAGGGCGTCTCCTCGCGGTCGTCCCACTCCGCGGCGGCCGGGCGCACGACCTCGGCGGCGAAGCCGTGCACCCAGTCGCGGAGGTCCCGCTGTTCCTCGTTCAGGTCGAGCGAGAACTCGGGCATGGGTCAGGCCTTGGGGATGTCGAAGAGGTTCGCGATGCTGGCGGCCAGGCCCAGGTCGCCCTTGGCCTTGAGCTTGCCGGTCATGAACATCATCATGGGGTTGCCGACGCCGGAGACGACCTTGAGGAAGTCGACCGGGCCGACGGTGATCGAGAGCTTCGGGTCCTGGTCGGGGCTCGGCGACAGCACGCAGGTGCCGTTGGCGATGACCAGTTCGTACGAGTCGACGCCGCCGTCCGGCGCGCCGTTGATGTTCCAGTGGATGACCGCGTTGGTCGCGCCGGCGCGGTCCGGCCGGAACAGCTCGGGGAACCGGGTGAAGATCGTGTCGAGGATCGTCTTGCGCTGCGGGCTGTTCATGATCTCGGCCAGCCGCGAGTCCGGCGCGCTCTTCACGAGCCCCGCGAACTGCTTCGGGTCGATGTTGTTGAAGTCGCCCAGGGCGTCGATGTCGGACATGGCTGTGCCCTCCGTTGGATTCTAAGCTACTCGTGCGTAACCTTACGCACGAGTAGGTAGGGTGGCAAGATGCTGAAACGGCTTCCGCGCGTGGTGCGCGAGCGGCAAATGCTCGACGCCGCGGTGCAGGTCTTCTCCAGGCGCGGCTTCCACGCGGCCTCGATGGACGAGATCGCGGAGGTGGCCGGGATCTCCAAGCCGATGGTGTACGCCTACCTCGGCACGAAGGAGGAGCTCTTCCTGGCCTGCTTGCGGCGGGAGGCGACCCGGCTGATGGAGGCGGTGGCGGCCGGGGTGCGCCCGACCGCCCGCCCGGACGAGCAGCTGTGGAACGGGCTGCGGGCGTTCTTCGCCTTCGTCGGCGCGCACCGCGACGGCTGGCGGGTGCTCTACCGGCAGGCCCGCAGCGAGCCGCACTTCGCCGGGGAGCTCGCCGGCATGCGCGCCCGGATCGTCGAGGTCGTCGCCGCCCTGCTCGAGGGCGCCTGTGCGCAGGCCGAGGCGGCCATGCCGGCGCGCCCGGACGACTTCCTGGCGATGGCCTACGCCTACGTCGGCGCGGCCGAGTCGCTCGCCGACTGGCTGGCCGACCACGAGGAGGAGGACCCCGAGCACACCGCCACCCGGATGATGAACTTCGTGTGGGTCGGCGCCGACGCCCTCCTGCAGGGGCGGGTCTGGCGGGCTCAGGCGGAGTAGCCGACCGCCGGGATCGAGGACAGCCCGGCGACGATCGCGATGCCGAAGAGCACCAGCGTGGCGACGACGGTGGCGATCTGTATGGCGTTGCGCCGCTCGCGCGGTGCGTAGGCGAAGCCGAAGGCCACGATCCCGCCGGTGATCAGCCCGCCGATGTGCCCCTGCCAGGACACGCCGCTGATGCTGAACGAGAAGATCAGGTTGAGGACGAGCACGGGCAGGATGCCGGCGATGCTGGCCTTCATCCGGCGCAGCACCACGATCAGCGCGGCGAAGAGCCCGAAGACGGCCCCGGACGCGCCGGCGGTGGCGCCGTTGGGCGCGCCGAGCAGCAGGACCGCGATGCCCCCGCCGATCCCGGACAGCAGGTAGAGCGCGAGGAACCGCAGCCGGCCCAGGGCGGTCTCGAGGGGCCGGCCGAGCACCCACAGCGCCCACATGTTCAGGCCCAGGTGCAGCAGGCCGTAGTGCAGGAACATCGACGTGAACAGCTGGTACCAGTCGCCGTCGGCGAACGTGTTGCCGGCCACCCGGACGTGGGTGCGGGTGGCCAGGTAGGGCGTCAGGGCGCCCCACTCGGTGAGCGGGTTGGAGCCGCCGAGCAGGCCGCCCAGCCCGCCGCCGGCGACGCTCTCGGCCGCGTGCCGGCCGGCGCTGACGAGCGAGAAGAGGAAGACCATGACGTTGATGACGATCAGCGTGATCGTCACCGTGCCCCGGGTGCCGGATTGGCCGCCGCCGAACGCGGTCCGGGCCTGCCGCTGCGTGCGGGACCCCTCGCGGACGCACTCCGGGCACTGGAAGCCGACCGACGCCTCGTTCATGCAGCTCGGGCAGATCGGTCGGTTACAGCGGGTGCACCGGACATACGTCTCACGGTCGGGGTGCCTGTAACAGACGGGGACCGCGGGCGGCTGAGTCATGCTGACAAGGTTAGCCAGCACTCACCCAGGCGCCGCGGCCCCCACGCGCGCGGTGTTACGCGGTCCGCTCGATGTCGACGCGCTCGATCACGACGTCCTTGGCCGGCCGGTCCATGGCGCCGGTCCGGGTGGTGGCGATCTGGTCGACGACCTGCCTCGAGTCGGCGTCGGCCACCTCGCCGAAGATCGTGTGCTTGCCGTTGAGGTGCGGGGTCGGGCCCACCGTGATGAAGAACTGCGACCCGTTGGTGCCCTGGCCGAAACGGATGCCGGCGTTGGCCATGGCCAGCAGGTACGGCCGGTTGAAGGACAGCTCCGGGTGGATCTCGTCGTTGAAGTTGTAGCCCGGGCCGCCCGTGCCGGTGCCGGTCGGGTCGCCGCCCTGGATCATGAAGCCCGAGATCACGCGGTGGAAGATGACGCCGTCGTAGTACGGGCCCTTGCCCGCCTCGCCGGTGCGCGGGTCGGTGTAGTCCCTGGTGCCCTCGGCGAGCTCCACGAAGTTGCGCACCGTCTTGGGCGCGTGGTTCGGGAACAGCTCGAGCCGGATCGGCCCGAAGTTGGTGTGCAGCGTCGCGAACAGTTGCTCGGCCACCAGTTCTCCCTTTCCTTGGTGACATTCCGTCATCACGGTATCGGACGCGGATTCTGCCGGATCCGGGTGTACGGGCCGCGGGATCAGTGCACGATGACCGAAGCGGACCTGCTCCTGAGGTTCTCCCTGGTCGGATCGGGGTAATCGGGGGATGGACGAGTTTACGCGCCTCGGGAGGTGGAGCAAGTGTTTGGACGTCGTCAGGTGCAGTCGCACGGCCGGCTCATGCGGGACGAGCTCGGAGAGAGCTTCGGTCACCTGCGGATGGCCGCGGCGCACGCCGCCGATGGCGCCTCGGGCGTGCTGGCGCCGCGGGTCGACGCCGCGCGCAGGGCAATGAAGCCCCGGGTGGAGAACGGGATGATCCGCGCCAAGGGCGGCATGGACACGGTGATGATCATCGCCCAGGAGCGCACGCGCCGGGGCGGCCACAAGGCCGAGAAGATGGGACGCAAGGCCAAGGCCAAGGCGATGCGCAAGGAGTCACGCTCGTCGCGGCGCCTGCCCATGGCGCTCGGCGGGCTGCTGGTGGCCGGGGCCGCGGTCGGCATCGCCGGCTCGATGCTGCGCCGCCGCCGCGACCAGCAGGCGTGGGACGAGTACGACTCGACCCACACCACGTCGGACACCGGCTCGAAGCTGGGTGCGGCGAAGTCCACGATGGACTCCAGTATCGACAAGGCCCGGACGATGGGGGAGGCGGCCAAGGATCGTGCCTCCGACCTGATCGGCCACAAGAGCACGAACGACGGCCCGGGCGGCGGGGAGTTCGACAAGAGCCAGATGCCGCACACCGCGTCGAAGAACGGCCGCTCTTAGCGCGGATCGACGTAGGCGGGCCGTCCCCGGCCACGGGGGACGGCCCACCTATGTCCGGGTCAGAGCCAGCCGCTCTTGCGGAAACCCCAGAAGAGTGCGGCCGAGCCGCCCACCATCAGCGTCATCACGCCGGGATAGCCGAAGACCCATTTGGTCTCCGGCATGTACTCGAAGTTCATGCCGTAGATCCCCGCGATCGAGGTCACGAGGGCGGCGATGGCGGCCCACGCGGCGATCTTGCGCATGTCGTTGTTCTGGTCGACGCTCACCTGGGCCAGCCGCGCGGCGAGCACCGAGTTGATGACGTCGTCGAGGTACAGCACCTGCTCCACCGCGCGCGCGAGGTTGTCGCCGATGTCGCGGAAGTACCGCCGGATCTCCTCCGGAACCTCGGCCAGCTGCCCGCTGACCAGCCCCGCCATCGGCCGCTGCAGCGGCAGCACGGCCCGCTTGAACTCCATCAGCTCCCGCTTGAGCTGGTAGATGCGCTGGATCCGGTCGGCGCTGCGCCGCGTGCCGCGCTGCGGCGCGAAGACCTGGTCCTCGACCGCGGCGACGTCCTCCTCGATCCCGGTGGCCACGTCGAGCAGCGCGTCGACCACGCTGTCGGCGACCGCGTAGGCCACCGCCCACGGGCCGCGCGCCAGCACCTCGGGCCGGCGCTCCAGCCCGGAGCGGACCGGGGCCAGCCGGCTCGCGTCGCCGTGGCGGACGGTGATGATGAAGTGCTCGCCGATGAACATCAGCACGTCGCCGGTCTCGACCACCTCGCTGGTGTCGGTCAGCTCGTCGTGCTCGACGTACCGCGCCGTGCGCATGGTCAGGAACGTCATCTCGCCGTAGCGCTCGACCTTGGGCCGCTGCCGGGACTGCACCGCGTCCTCGACCGCCAGCTCGTGCAGCTGGAACGTCTCCGCGATGGCCGACATCTCCGTCGCCCGGGGCTCCTTCAGCCCGATCCACACGAAACCGTTGCGCCGGCGGGCGGCGTGCAGGGCCTCGGCGTAGTGGCGCGGGCCGGGTTGGCGCACCCCGTCGATGTAGAGCGCGCAGTCCACGATCGCGCTCGACTCGTCCGGCTGGATGGTCGACTTGGCCAGCGGCGCGTTGTTGTTGAGCATCCGGGACATGGCCCGGACGGGTCGGGACAGCGCGCGTTGCAGTGGACGGGCATAGGGCTGCTGTTCGTCGGCCATCTCGACCTCCCTGGGGTCCCCGTGACAGGCGCAAAAATTGGCACCGGGTGGACCGACCGCAGATGGGGGGGTGGGGGCGCGGTCGGCCCACCCGGTGCCGTTGGGGGGCGGGGGGTGATGCCTGCGGCGCGATTCGCAAAGCGCGCCGGGCAGGATTTTGATCCATCCGGTACCGCCTGCGGAACCACCCCCACCATCACGGTTTGGTGTCAGCTTGCTCGGAAGGCTAGTGGGACGCCTTCCGGACCGCCTCGATCGCGGTGGCCAGGCGCTGGATGCCCTCGTCCACCTGGTCCGTGAGCACCGCCGAGAAGGCCAGTCGCACCGAGTGCCGGCCGCCGTCGAGCAGGAAGTCGCTGCCCTTGACCACGGCCACGCCGAAGTCCCGGGCGGCCACCTTCTCCAGCTCGGTGGTGTCGACGTCGTCGGGCAGCTCGACCCACAGGAAGTAGCCGCCGTCGGGCTCGACGAACGTGGCGTCCGGGATGTGCTTGCGCAGCCCCTCGGCCAGCAGGCGGGCCCGCTCGCCCAGCGTCGCCGACACCTTCGCGATCGAGCGGCCGATGTCGCCGCTGGCGCAGAACTGGTGGGTGATCGCCTCGGCCACCATGCTCGGGGAGATGTAGAGGTTGGTGGCCCGCTTGGCGATGGCGGCGATCGTCGGCTGCGGGCCGACCAGGTAGCCCACCCGCAGGCCGGGCGCGATGGTCTTGGTGAACGAGCTCGCGTGCACCACGACGCCGGCGGTGTCCTGGGACAGCATCGTGGGCAGCTTCTCGCCCCGCCAGCGGATGTCCGCGTACGGGTCGTCCTCGAAGATCGTGAACCCGTACTCGGTGGCGAGGGCCACCAGGGCCTGGCGCTTCGCGGCGGAGAGCGTGACGCCGGCCGGGTTCTGGAAGTTCGGGATGATGTGCGCGAGCTTCGGCCGCACGCCACTTTCGAGCAGGGCGCGCAGCTCGTCGACGTCGAGCCCGTCGGCCTGCAGCGTGACCGGGTGCACCTCGGCGCCCAGGTTGCGCAGGTTGAGCAGGGTCCGGTCGTAGGTCGGCTTCTCCACCACGACGGCGTCGCCCGGCTTGACCAGGTGCTCGAAGAGCAGCGCGTCGGCCTGCAGCGAGCCGTTGGTGACGATGACCTGCTCGGCGTCCACCCCGTGCTTCGCGGCGATCCACGCGCGCAGCGGGAGGTAACCCACGGACGTGCCGTAGGCGGTGATGCCGGCCGGGTCGGCGTCGAAGGCGCGGGCCGCGGCGGCCTTGAGCCCCTCGACGTCGATGATGTCGAGACTGGGCGCGCCACGGGCAAAAGAAATCAGCTGCATGGTGGCAGCCTACGCAGGCGCCCGGCCGCCGTTGCGCCGAGTTCCCCGCCCTCCACCTGGGGGGATGGGCGCAGTTCCGGGCGTTTTTGCGGCCGGCGCGGCGTTGCGTTGGCGAATTCCCGCCGGGGGCCGGGAATCACGCCAGGATTGTCGTGGAAACCCAGACTCGAATGATATCGCGCACAGAGATGACCCCGAGCACGTCGTCGCCGTCGAGGACGACCAGGTGGCGGAACCCGCCGCGGACCATGGCCGCCGCGGCCTCCTCGATCGTCCACGTCGGGCTGGCGTAGACGACCTCCCACGTGATGTGGTCGGCGGTCCGCTCGTTGTCGGGATCGAGATCGGTGCCGATCGCGTTGAGGATGTCCCGCTCGGTGATGATCCCGACGCCGGCGCCGTCGGGATCGACGACGATCGCCGAGCCGACCTTTCGCCGCGCCATGAGCGCGGCCGCCTGGCGGAGGGTGTGGTCGGGGCCTAACTGAACCACGGCCGTTGACATGGCCTCGTGAACCTGCATGGCACATCAACTCCTTGCTTCCTTGCAAGGCACGGTACGGACAATGATCCCCGCCCGGGGCGGAACTCTCAAGACTTGCTCACCCGCGGGTGCGAGCGAGATACAGTTGCCCAACGTGCGGTTTCTCAACGACCAGGCCCCGGGGCACGAGCTCACCTACGACGATGTCTTCATGGTGCCGAGCCGCTCGGCCGTGGAGTCGCGGATGCAGGTGGACCTGACCACGCGCGACGGCAGCGGCACCACGATCCCGATCGTCGTGTCCAACATGACCGCCGTCGCCGGTCGCCGGATGGCCGAGACCGTGGCCCGGCGCGGCGGCCTCGCGATCATCCCGCAGGACATCCCGATGGATGTGGTGGCCGAGGCGGTCAGCTGGGTCAAGCGGCGGCACCTGGTCTTCGACACCCCGATCACGCTCGGCCCGACCGAGACCGTCTCCCTGACGCTGGACCTGCTGCCGAAGCGGGCGCACGGCGCGGTGATCGTGGTCGAGGACGGCCGCCCGGTCGGCGTGGTGACCGAGGGTGACTGCGTGGACGTGGACCGCTTCAGCCAGCTCGGCAGCGTCATGTCGCGCAACCTGCTCACGCTGCCCGACAACGCCACCCCCGAGGAGGCCTTCGATCGCCTGGCCGCCGGCCACCACCGCCTGGCGCCGGTGATCGACGAGTCCGGGCGGCTGGTCGGCATCCTGACCCGCAACGCCGCCCTGCGGGCCACGCTCTACCAGCCCGCGGTCGACGCCGAGCGCCGCCTGCGGGTCGGCGCCGCGATCGGCATCACCGGCGACGCCGCCGGCCGGGCCGACAAGCTCATCGCGGCCGGCGTCGACGTGCTGGTGGTCGACACCGCGCACGGGCACCAGGAGCGCATGATCGGCACGCTGCGGACGATCCGCGCGCTGGCCCCGTCCATCCCCGTGGTCGCCGGCAACGTGGTCACCCGCGAGGGCACCGCGGACCTGCTGGCCGCCGGGGCCGACATCGTCAAGGTCGGCGTCGGGCCGGGCGCGATGTGCACCACCCGGATGATGACCGGCGTCGGCCGCCCCCAGTTCTCCGCCGTCCTCGAGTGCGCCGCCGAGGCCCGCCGCCACGGCGGGCACGTCTGGGCCGACGGCGGGGTCCGCCACCCGCGCGACGTCGCCCTGGCCCTGGCCGCCGGCGCGTCCAACGTGATGATCGGCTCCTGGCTGGCCGGCACCCACGAGTCGCCCGGCGACCCGCGCCGCGACCCCGACGGCCGGCTCTACAAGGAGAACTTCGGCATGGCCTCGGCCCGCGCGGTGAGCCGCCGCACGGCCGACGACAGCGTCTACGAGCGGGCCCGCAAGGCGCTGTTCGAGGAGGGGATCTCCTCGTCCCGGATGTACCTCGACCCGCGCCGCCCCGGCGTGGAGGACATCCTCGACGCGATCGTGGCCGGCGTGCGCAGCGCCTGCACCTACGCGGGCGCCGCCGACCTCACCGAGTTCGCGCAACGGGCCGTCGTGGGGGTGCAGAGCGCCGCCGGATACGCCGAGGGAAAACCACTCGACGTGAGCTGGTGATTGCCTCGAAGGTCGGATGGTCTCGTCACACGAATGTCACGTAAGGTGCGTGTCGTGAACCTCGCTCGCGACCCTTCCGGCACGTGACCACACGGCCGCTTGCGCGCCGCCTGCAGGGGTTGCGCGGCGCCACCCGGTTCGTCGGCGCCGGCCTGCTCGACCAGGTGGTCATCGCCGCCGCCAACTCGGCCAACACCCTCTTGGGCGGCATCCTGCTGCCCAAGGAGAAGTTCGGCGCACTCGCCCTGGCCCTGGCCGTCGGGTACTTCGCCATGTACCTCAACCGGGCCGTCGTCGGCGACGTGCTGCTCGCGCTGGCCTCGCGCTACGACGGCGAGCCCAGGGTCCGGCTGGCCCGCAACGGCCTGGCCACGGCGCTGTGCTCGGGCGTGATCGCCACCATCGTGTTCGTGGCGCTGTGGGCCCTGTGGCCCAGCCGCGGCGAGATCGACCTGCGTGAGCTGATCTGGGTGGCGCCGTTCATGATCCCGATCATGCTGCACGACACCGCGCGCTGCGACTACCTGGCCGACCGGCGCCCCGACAAGGCGCTCGGCATCGACCTGGTCTGGGCCGGCACGCAGGCGGTCATGGTCGCGGTCATGATCCTCACGCACACCTCCAGCGCCGGCGGGCTGCTCGCGGTCTGGGGGGTGGGGGCGACCGCGGGCATCACAACGTATCTCGCGCGCGAGCGCCGCCTGCCGTGGCAGGGCAATCCGGCCGCCTGGCTGACCGAGACCCGGCACCTGTCCAGCTGGTTCACCATCACCGCGGTGGTGGCCCAGATCCAGGTGCTGGCGATCAGCTTCGTGGTCGCCGGCCGGCTGTCCAAGGTCGACCTGGGCAACCTGCGCTTCGTGCAGACCGTCCAGCTCCAGCCGGTGCAGAACCTGATCACCGCGATCACCAGCCTGCTCGTCCCGCGGGCCTCGCGCAACGCGGCCGAGGCGGCCAAGCCCGGCCCGGAGGGCGAGCAGGCGGCCCTGGCCCTGCGCCGCCAGACCCGGCAGCTGGCCATCGCGTTCGCCGTGCTGGGCGCGCTCATGGTGCTGATCGTCTGGCCGGTCGTCTCCTTCGCCCTCGTGCACACCCACAAGTTCGCCGAGGCCGCCCCGCTGGCCCTGCCGATCGCCCTGCAGGGCGCGGTCTACCTGTTGCAGGTGCCGTTCACGGCGGCGATGCGGGGCATGCACCGGGCGCGGATGCTCTTCGTGCAGTACGTCATCTTCGCCTTCGTATCGCTCAGCGGCCTGACCCTGGGCGCGGACTGGGGCGGCCTGCACGGCGCGGCCTGGGGCCTGCTGACCGGCTCGACCGCCGGCCTGATCTGCATGGTGGTGCTCTACGTCTACGCGGTGCGCTGGGTCGGCCCGCCGCCCTCGCCGGTCCTCGCCGAGGAGGTCAGCCCGAGCCCTTCAGCACCGCTCGGTACACCCCGGTGAGGCGCTAGGTCGGCCCGCCGCCCTCGCCGGTCCTCGCCGAGGAGGTCAGCCCGAGCCCTTCAGCACCGCTCGGTATACCCCGATGAGGCGCTGGGTGAGCACGTCCGGGGCGAACTCGGTCTCGTAGCGGCCCCGGGCCACCGGGGCCAGGGCGGCCGCGCCCGCGTGCGCCTCGCGCAGCCCCTCGGCCAGCGCGGCGGCCTCGGGCTCGACCACCCAGCCGGCCTTGCCGGCGAGGTAGGGCATCCCGCCGCGGTCGGTGACCAGCACCGGCCGGCCGCCCGACAGCGCCTCCAGGATGATCGTCGGCAGCACGTCGTGCCAGGTCGAGGCGGCGATCACGCAGGCGGCGCCGGCGATCTCGGCGCGCACCGCGGCGTTGTCCAGGGGCCCGAGGTAGGTCACGTCGTCGCGCTCGGCCGCGGCCCGCTCGGCGGCGGGGCGCAGCGGGCCATCGCCGATGATGCGCAGCGGGCCGAGCTCGCCGTCCGGGTGCCGCGACCAGGCGTCCAGCACCAGCTCGAGGCCCTTTTCCGGGCTCAGCCGGCCGGCGTAGAGGAAGCCGGTGCCCGGGCCCGGCGCCGCGCCCGCGTCGGGGATGCCGTTGGGCTTCACCGTGATGCGCCCGGCCGGGATGCCGAAGTCGGCCAGGTGCTCGGCGATCCGGTCGGTCAGCGCGATGTAGTGGTCGACCTGCTTCCAGGTGCCGCGGTGGTACGCCAGCGTGGCCGCCATCACCGCCGACTGCGCCTTGGAGCCGCGGTAGCACGCGTGGGTGACGGCCGGCAGCGGGAACGCCCTGCCCCGGCACTCCGTGCAGATGTGGCCGTCGCGGAAGTACAGGCCCGGCGCGCAGACCTGGCGGTAGTTGTGCACGGTGTGCACGACCGGCAGGCCGTGGGCGTGGGCGGTCTTCACGATCGCGGGCGAAATGAGTGGATATGGGTTGTGCAGATGTACCAAATCCGGCTTTTCGGTCCGGATCAGCGCGGTCAGGGCGCGCTGGGACTCGCCGTTGCGGATCGGCGAGAGGGGCAGCAGCACCTTGCGCGCCGCCGAGAATGTGCCGATCTCGTCCGAGCTGCGCAGGAACGGCAGGACATCGACCCCGGCCGCGCCGAGCTGGGCGATCTCGGCATCGACGATCACGTTCTCGCCCGAGGGCTGCCCGGAGGCGTAGCGGTTGTGCGCGACGACGACCTTCATGATGCGCAAAGCCTACGGACCGCTCGTTGGGGCAGACTGTACGGGTGCCCGAGCTTCCCGAGGTCGAGGCGCTCGCCGCGTTCCTGCGAGAGCGCGCCGCCGGCCACACCATCGACCGCATCGAGGTCTCCGCGATCAGCGCGCTGAAGACCTTCGACCCCCCGATCACGGCCGCCGCCGGCCAGGCCCTCACCGGCGCCTCCCGGCACGGCAAGTTTCTCGACATCCACGTCGGCGCCGACCTGCACCTCGTCGTGCACCTGGCCCGGGCGGGCTGGCTGCACTACCGCGACGAGTTCAACGCCAAGACCCCGCTCAAGCCCGGCTCCGGCCCGATCGCGCTGCGGGTGCGCCTCGACGACGAGTCGGGCTTCGACCTGACCGAGGCCGGCACCAAGAAGAGCCTCGCCGCCTACTTCGTCACCGACCCGCGCCTGGTGCCCGGCGTGTCCCGGCTCGGCCCGGACGCGCTGGCGGTGAGCGAGGAGGACTTCGCCGCCGCCATGCGCTCGCGGCGGGGCCAGATCAAGGGCGTGCTCACCGAGCAGACGATCCTGGCCGGGGTCGGCAACGCGTACTCCGACGAGATCCTGCACGCCGCCAAGATGTCCCCGTTCGCGCTGACCAACAAGATCACCGGCGAGGCCATGGCCCGCCTGTACGCGGCCATGCGCACGGTGCTCACCGACGCCGTCGCGCGCTCGGTCGGGCAGAAAGCCGCCACGCTGAAGTCCGAGAAGCGCTCGGGCCTGGCCGTGCACGCCCGCACCGGCCTGCCCTGCCCGGTCTGCGGCGACACCGTGCGCGAGGTCTCGTTCGCGGACACCTCGCTGCAGTACTGCCCGACCTGCCAGACGAACGGCAAACCCTTGGCGGACCGCCGCCTCTCCAAGCTCGTACGCTGAGGCCCGTGCGCCGTGCGTTCCTAGTGGCCTTTGTCGCGTTTTTCCTCCTCGGTACCGCCTGGGCGCTGGCCCTGCCCGCGAATGGCACCTACGACGAGAAGCAACACCTCGTGCGCGCCTACGCGGTGTGGACCGGCCAGTGGCTGCCGCACGCGCGGGCGAAGGACGCCAGTGGCATCGAGACCAACGCGTTCACCGGCCCGCGCAGCCTGTTGCCGGAGAACGCCGACTGCACCTGGATCGACAAGCCCGCCTACCACCCGGCCTCCTGCCTCGAGACCACCGGCGACCGGACCGAGGTGCTGGTGCCCAGCGCCGCCGCCCGCTACAGCCCCGTCTACTACGCGCTGGTCGGCCTGCCGCTGCGGATCAGCCCCGACGGCACTGGCCTGATCTGGGCCCGGCTGCTGTCCGCCGCCCTGTCCGCCGCGCTGCTGGCCTGGGCCGCCGCGCTCGCCCTGGGCTCCGGCCGCCGGCTCTTCGGCGCCGCGATGGTGCTCGTCGCCACCCCGATGCTGGCCGACCTGGCCGGGTCGATCAACCCCAACGGCCTGGAGATCAGCGCGGCGGTACTGCTGTTCGTCGCCGCCCTGCGCCGGCGGTGGCTCGCCGCCGGGGTCGGCGCGCTGCTGCTGTTCACCATCCGTGACCTCGGCCCGTTCTTCGTGCTGGCCGACCTCGCGCTGGCGCTGTTCGTGACCAGAGCTCACCCGCGCGAGCTGCTGCGCCGCCCGTTCCTGGTGCCCGCCGCGCTCGGCGCCGCCTTCGCCGTGCTCTGGGCCGCCGTCGCCTCGCGCGGCAGCGACATCGACCAGGCCCCGCCCGCGCCGGCGACCGGCGCCGGGGCGATCCTGTCCGACATCGCGCACAACCGCGCCGAGTTCTGGGCCCGCCAGATCGTCGGCCAGTTCAACTACGGCGAGACGACGATCTCGATCGCCGTCGTCGGGCTGTGGTACCTCCTCGTCGCCGCCCTGGTCCTGCCCGCCCTGTGGTTCGGCGACCGCCGGCTGCGGCTCGCGCTCGGCGCCGCCTTCGCCGGCAGCGCGGCCCTGCTGGTGGCCCTGGAGCTGTACTTCGCGCCGAAGGTCGGCCACTTCGCCCACGGTCGCTACGTGATGCCGCTCGGCGTCGGTGTGGTGCTGCTTACCCCCTTCGCGGACCGTTACGCAGGGTGGCTGTCGGATCGCGGGTGGCTCGGCCGGCTGGTGCTGCTGTGCGCCGGGCTGGCCGCACCGATGCAGCTCTATGCCCTGGCGAGGGTCATGACGCGGTTCCAGCGCGGCATCGCCGCGGGTCTCAACCCGTTCGGCGGGGCGTGGACGCCGCCACTCGGCGCCATCGTCCCGCTCGCCTGCGCGCTTGTAGGGGCCGGGCTACTCGGGGTGATTGTCACACGGAGTTCTGTCCGCCCTACGCCAGTGCTCTCGACAGCGAACACGTTGAGCAACTAGTGTCGGCCGGTCGTCATCGGTGGCATCGGCCGTCATGGGACACTCTGGAAGTGCTTCCCGGTGTCCGTGTATTCCTGAAAGGGTCGGCCGAGCAGAGCTGTGCCGCGATGCGCGCATCGGGGTACGAGAGGACGCACTCAGGTGACCGCTAGTCTCCAACGTCCGGCCACTTCGCCGAGCCGGAGATCGACCTTGGGTGAACTCGACAGCTTCGAGATCCTTCCTGATCACTACATGATGGATCCCCTCGGTCCGAACGGCGTCCCCCGCTCGACCTGGCAGCGAACCAAGCGGGCCGCGCGCTGGCACCGGCCCTATGCGGCCATCCTGGTGCTGCTCGACGTGGGGGCCGCGGCCCTGGCCTCGCTGACCGCGGCCGCTCAGCTTCCGAAGGCCAACTCCGGTTTCCAGAACCAGCCAGATCTGTTCAACCTCGTCGCCTTCTGGCTCCTGCCGGCCGTGTGGCTGCTGGTGCTGTGGGGGCACGGGGCGTACGACCGACGCTATCTCGGCACGGGCACGGACGAGTTCAAGCGCGTGGTGCGCGCCTCCTGGACCGTCGTGGCGATCGTCGCCTTCGCGGCCTTCGCGTTCAAGGTCGACGTGTCCCGGTTCTCGGTCGGCGCCGCGCTCGTCGGCGGCCTCGTCTACGTGCTGATTCTGCGGTACTTCGCCCGCAAGGGCCTCGCGCTGGCCCGCACGAGATTCAACCTCGCGACCCACCGGATGCTGCTCATCGGCACCCTGCAGGAGGCCCTGGAGGTGCACGCGGCGATCGCCCGCGACCCCGCCGCAGGCCTCGTGCCGGTCGGCATCCACCTGACCGAGGGCTACGCGCCGCACCCGAGCACCGTGACCCCCGTCCCCGTGCACGCCGGCCGCGACATCCTCTCCCTGGTCCGCGAGCTCAACGCCGACACGATCGCGGTCTGCGGCTCGGCCAGCGCCGAGCCGGTCGAGCTGCGCCGCCTGGCCTGGCAGCTCGAGGGCACCGGCATCGACCTCGCGGTCGCGCCCCAGCTCACCGACATCGCCGGCCCGCGCGTGCACATCCGCCCGATCGAGGGCATTCCGCTGCTCTACGTCGAGGAGCCCAAGCTCTCCGGCGTGGGCTGGCTCTTCAAGAACGTCATTGACCGCGTGCTGGCCCTGATCGCCCTGCTGATCTGCCTGCCGATCTTCCCGTTCGTGGCCCTGGCGATCAAGCTCTCCGACCCCGGCCCGATCTTCTTCCGCCAGCCGCGCATCGGCCGCGAGGGCAAGACCTTCCGGGTCTGGAAGCTGCGCACGATGTACGTCGACGCCGAAGAGCGCCTGGCCACGCTCAAGGACGAGAACGAGAGCGACGGCCTGCTCTTCAAGATGAAGAACGACCCACGCATCTTCAAGGTCGGCAAGTGGCTGCGGGCGATGTCGATCGACGAGCTGCCCCAGATGCTCAACGTCCTCATGGGCGAGATGTCCCTGGTCGGGCCCCGCCCGCTGCCGGCCGAGGACGGCGACTTCCTCGGCGACGTGCGGCGGCGGCTGTTGGTCCGCCCGGGCATCACGGGCCTATGGCAGGTGTCCGGCCGCAGCGACCTGAGCTGGGACGACGCCGTCCGCCTGGATCTCTACTACGTCGACAACTGGTCGCTGGTCCTCGACCTGCACACGCTGTGGCGCACGATCGGCGTGGTCGTCTTCCGCAAGGGCGCCTACTAAGGGTTCGACCCCGGGCTCTTCCGCGCCGGCGGGTGCCGGCCGCAGGATGTGCGCGTGGGTGCCAACCTCGCCGCCGGCCTGATCGTGCTCGCGCTGGCCGTCGCGCTCGGCGGCGCCGTGTACGCGGTGATCCGGCTGCGCGGCCGCCGGGCGATCGCGACGGCGGCGCAGCGGGCGACGTACGACGTGCTGCACATCGCCGAGCTCGCCGCCGAGCCGCTGCGCACCGGGCTCACCGAGGCCGCGGCCGGCAAGGCGATCCGGCACCTGCGCTCGCTCACCGGGGCGGCCGGCATCGCGGTCACCGACGCCGTGCGGGTGCTCGCCTTCGACGGGATCGGGGAGCACCACCGCGAGCACGCCGCGGCGGCCGCGGCCAAGGCGGTGGCGGCCGGCCGGCCCACCGTGCTCGGCGGCCGGGAGCTGCCGTGCGACCTCGTCGACTGCCCGATCCGCGGCGCGGTGGTGGTGCCGCTGGCCCAGCGCGAAGGTGCGCTGGTCGCGCTGTCGGACGGGCCGCCGGCGCCCGGGCTGGTGCAGGCCACCGCCGAGACCGCCCGCTGGGTCGGCACCCAGCTGGCGCTGGCCGAGCTCGACACCTCGCGGGCCCGGCTGGCCCGGGCCGAGGTCCGGGCGCTGCGGGCGCAGATCAGCCCGCACTTCATCTACAACGCGCTGACCGCCATCGCGAGCTTCGTGCGCACCGACCCCGAGCGGGCGCGGGAGCTGATCCTGGAGTTCGCCGAGTTCACCCGGTACTCCTTCCGCGCGCACGGCGAGTTCACGACGCTGGCCGAGGAGCTGCGATCCATCGACCGGTACCTCACCATCGAGCGCGCCCGCTTCGGCGAGCGGCTGCAGGTCCGGCTGCAGATCGCGCCCGAGGTGCTGCCGGTGACCCTGCCGTTTCTCTGCCTGCAGCCGTTGGTCGAGAACGCGGTACGGCACGGGCTGTCCCGCAAGCCGGGCATGGGCACGGTCAGCATCGTGGCCCGCGACGCCGGGGCCGAGTGTCACATCACGGTCGAGGACGACGGCGTGGGCATGGAGCCGGCCGCCCTGCTCGACGCGGACGACGGCGTCGACAGCGGGCAGCACGTGGGCTTGCGCAACGTCGACGATCGGCTACGTTCGGTCTTCGGCGACGAGTTCGGCCTCGTGGTGGAGACCGCGCCCGAGGCCGGCACGAAGGTGAGCATGCGCGTGCCGAAGTTCCACCCGGGAGTGAGGAGCGGCTCATGAGCGGTCCGGAGCGGAGCGGAGGGGCCGCGAAACATGAAACAGCGTTGGCTCATGGCGGCACCGGAGCGAAGCGGAGGTGACGGCATGAGCGAGCACGGGTTCCTGCGGGTGCTCGCCGTCGACGACGAGGTGCCGGCGCTGGACGAGCTGGCGTACCTGCTGCGGGCCGATCCGCGGGTCGGCCGCCTGCACACCGCGGGCGATGCCACCGAGGCGCTGCGGGTGCTGCGTGACGCCGACGTCGACGCCGTCTTCCTCGACATCCGCATGCCCGGGCTGGACGGCATGGAGCTGGCCCGGGTGCTCGGCCGGTTCGCCAAGCCGCCGGCGATCGTGTTCGTCACGGCGTACGACGACCGCGCCGCCGAGGCGTTCGACCTCGGCGTCGCCGACTACGTGCGCAAGCCCGTCCGGCCCGATCGGATCGCCGAGTCGCTGCGCCGCGTGCTGGCCGCCCGGCTCGTGCCGACCCACCCGGCGGTGGCCGCCCGTCGCGACCGCCAGGACGACCCGACGATCCCGGTCGAACTGGCCGGCACCACCCGGATGCTGCCCCGCTCGTCGGTGCGCTGGGTCGAGGCCCAGGGCGACTACGCCCGCCTGCACACCGCGGACGCCTCGCACCTGGTCCGGGTCTCGCTGGCCACCCTGGCCGAGCGGTGGGCCGACGCCGGGTTCGCGAGGATCCACCGGTCGTACCTCGTGCAGCTCAGGCTCATCACCGAGCTGCGCATGACGAACAGCGGCTACGTGGTGCTGATCGACGACCACGAGCTGCCCGTCTCGCGCCGCCACACCCGCGAGCTCAAGGACCGCCTGGTGCGCGCGGCCAAGTCGTGGTCCTGACGGCGGACGCACACAACTGCGGCCCGGGTCTCCACAATCCCTCCACATTGCCGACCGAGCGCCTGCACGACGTGCGCATACGCTGCATGGCATGAACGCAGCGGGCGAGCGCCGGCGGGTGCTGGTGGTGGACGACGAGCGGATGATCGCGGAGTCCATCGCGGTTCGGCTCCGGGCCGAGGGGTTCTCGGTCGACACCGCGCACGACGGGCCGTCCGCCGTCGCCGCGGCCCGGCTCATCCGGCCCGACCTCGTGGTGCTCGACGTCATGCTGCCCGGGTTCGACGGGCTCGAGGTGTGCCGGCGGATCCAGGCCGAGCGGCCCGTCGCGGTGCTCATGCTCACCGCCCGGGACGACGAGACCGACCTGCTCGTCGGGCTCGCGGTCGGGGCCGACGACTACCTCACCAAGCCGTTCTCGATGCGGGAGCTGGCGGCCCGGGTGCACGTGCTGCTGCGGCGGCTCGAACGGCTCGCGCAGGTGCGGCCGGACCCCGACCAGACGCCCATCGTGCTCGGGAACCTCGAGATCAACCGGGCGCAGCGGCGGGTCACCCGGGCCGGGGTGGAGGCGCACCTCACGCCGACCGAGTTCGATCTGCTCGTCAACCTGGCCAGCCGGCCGCGGACCGTGCTGCCCCGCGAGCGGCTGCTGGCCGAGGTGTGGGGATGGGCCGACGCGTCGGGGACCCGCACGGTGGACAGCCACATCAAGGCGCTGCGCCGCAAGCTCGGGGCGGACCTGATCCGCACGGTGCACGGGGTCGGGTACGCACTGGAGTCGGCATGAACCAGGGCTGGAAGAAGGTCGCCGACCTGCTGCCGCGGCCGCTCGATCCGCTGCGGTCGATCAAGCTCAAGCTGGCGGTGCTGCTGCTCGCCTCGGCGTGCGCGGGGCTCGGCGTGTTCTGGATCGGGATCGGGTGGATCCCGCCGAACACCACGTACATCGCGCTGACCGCCGGCCTGCTCACCTCGCAGGTGCTGGCCCACGGGGTGACCCGGCCGCTGCGCGAGATGACGGCGGCGGCCCGCGCGATGGCCCGCGGCGACTACTCGACCCGGGTCCGCGCCACCTCGCGCGACGAGGTCGGGCAGCTGGCCGTGGCGTTCAACCAGATGGTGAGCGAGCTGGCCGCGGCCGACCAGCAGCGGCGCGAGCTCATCGCCAACGTCTCGCACGAGCTGCGCACACCGATCTCGGCGCTGCAGGCGGTGCTGGAGAACATCGTCGACGGCGTCGCCGAGCCCGACCCCGCCACGCTGCGCACCGCGCTGGCCCAGACCGAGCGGCTCGGCCGGCTGGTGACGGAGCTGCTCGACATCTCCCGCCTCGACGCCGGCGTCGTGCCGCTGGACCGCGAGCTCTTCCACGTCGAGGACCTGCTCCACGAGGTCGTCGCCGAGGCCGAGGTCAAGGCGTCGGCGGCCGGCCACAAGGTCGAGTACCTCTCCTGCTCCTTCCCCGAGAGCGCCCTGGTCAGAGCCGACCGCGCGCGCCTGCACCACGTCCTGACCAACCTCGTCGACAACGCCACCCGGCACAGCCCGGACGGCGGCACGGTCACCATCCTCGGTCGGCGCGAGGGCGACCGGGTGATGATCGAGGTCGCCGACGAGGGGCTCGGCATCCCGCACGCCGACCGCGAGCGCGTCTTCGAGCGCTTCACCCGGGGCGCCCGGGCCTCCGGCGGCGGCACCGGCCTGGGCCTGGCCATCGCCCAGTGGCTGACCCAGCTGCACGACGGCACGATCGCGGTCGTCGAGCAGCCCGACAGCCTGCCGGGCTGCCGCATCCGCGTGACCCTGCCGGCCTAGCTCCGTCCTTCCTTCCTCCCTCCCGCGACCCGCCCTTCGTCTCCCCCGGCCGGTCGCGCGGATCCGCACGCCCTCATGCAGGAGTTGCGTCATGAACGAGAGCCCCGCCCAGCCGCCCAAACCCTCCGAACGGCCCGCGGTGCGGGCGCCGGCGACGGCCGGGGCCGGCACTCACCCGGCGAAGACCGGCCCGCCCGCCCGGCCCACCCTTGGGCCGGTGCCGGCGCAGGCGGGGCCGATGCCGAACCTGGCGCTGCGCAGCCCGGTCCGGATCGGGCCGCCCGATCCGACCCTGTGGCAGCGGGCCTGGGTCCTGCGGGAGGCCGCGGCGGGGCGGGCCGCCCTGGTCGGGGCCCTCGTCGCGGCGATCGTGGCGGCGGTCGCCGTGCCGGTCGACCGGCCGGGGATCGGGTGGCCGATCGCCGGCATCGGGCTGGTCGCGCCGCTGGCCGTGCTGCAGGCACGGCGGCGCAGGGCCGAGGCGCTGCTGTGGTGCTGCGGGGCGGCCGGGCTGCTGTCGGTTGGCCTCTTCCGCGCCGCCGGATGGCTGTTCGCGCTGTGCGCGCTGACCGCGTTCGGCTGCGTGGCGATGGCGGTGGGGCGGCCGCGGCGCGTGCCCGGGGTGCTGTACACGCCGTTTGCCCTGCTCATGGCCGTGTTCCGGGCGGTGCCGTGGGCGGGCGCCGGACTGAGCGCCATCAAGCCGTCGACCGTCGAGGGGGCGGCCGACGGTTCCCCGGAGCAGGACGAGGACGACGACGAGGACGAGCAGCCGCACGGCGATCGCGGCGTGCGGCTGCTGGTGTCGATCGGCATCGGGGTGCTGCTGCTCGTCGTGTTCGGGGCGCTGTTCGCCAGCGCGGACGCGGCCTTCGGGCGGGTGGTCGGGGCGATCGTGCCGTCGCTGGACGCCGGGACCGTCTCGCGGTGGGTGTTCGTCGGCCTGGCCGCGGCCGGGGTGTCGCTGGGCGCGGCGTTCCTCGTGGCCAACCCCTCCTCGGTCGGCGACGGTGCGCCGCGCTCGGGCCGGCCGGTGCGCCGCATCGAGTGGCTGGTGCCGGTCGGGGCCGTGCTGGCCCTGTTTGTACTGTTCGTCGCCGTCCAGCTCACGGTGCTGTTCGGCGACCGCGGCTACGTCATGCGGACCGTCGGGCTGACGTTCGCGCAGTACGCGCGCAAGGGCTTCTGGCAGCTGCTCGTCATCACGCTGCTCACGCTGCTGGTCATGGGCGTGACCGCGCGCAAGGCGCCGCGGGCGAGCCGGGCCGACCGGTCCCTGCTGCGGCTCGTGCTCGGGCTGCTGGCGCTGTGCTCGCTCGTGGTCGTGGGCTCGGCGCTGTGGCGGATGAACGTCTACGAGCAGGCGTACGGGTTCACCCGGCTGCGGGTCTTCGTCAGCGCCTTCGAGCTGTGGCTGGGCGGGCTGTTCGGGCTCGTCCTGCTGGCCGGCCTGGCCGGGGCGGGCCGGCGGGCCACCTGGCTCGGGCGGGCCGCCGCCGGCCTGTGGGTGGTCACGCTGCTCGGGCTGGCGGTGCTTAACCCGGACCGGTTCATCGCGGCGCACAACGTCGACCGGGCCAACGCCAGCAACTCCGACATCTGGTACCTGCGCTCGCTCTCGGCCGACGCGGCGCCCGAGCTGGACCGGCTGCCGTCCGGCGCCCGCGAGTGCGCGCTGTCCGACATCGACGGCGACCTTCGCCAGCGCCCGGACGACTGGCGGGGCTGGAACCTGAGCCGCTCGCGGGCGCGTCAGCTGCTCTCCGACCCGATCCGCGTCGGAGATTTCCCCTGCTATCGGAGGTACTGAATGTCCTTGGCACCGCGGAGGCCGGGATTCCTGACGGGAGCAACGGTCAGCAGGTGACGCGAACCTGAGTCCAAAAAACATCAAAAGAGCTGGGCCGACGTTTCGACGGGGGACGTCGGCCCTTGCTTTTGTTTTGCGGGCGTTGCGAGACTGCCGTCTATGGAGCCGCCAACTCCGCGCGTCCGGGTCGTGCTCGGGGACGTCTCCCGCGCCCGGATCCGGCCGGCCCGCGCCCGGGTCGAGCTGGAGGAGCAGAGCCCGGTCGGGGCGGCGCTGGCCCGCGGGCTGGTGCGGGCGCAACTGTCGGTGGCGGTGCGGCTCGCCGCCGTGGTCGCGGTCGGGCTGGGCGGGCTCCCGCTGCTCTTCGCGGCGCTGCCCGCGGTCGCGCACGCCCGGCTGTTCGGCGTCTCGCTGCCCTGGGTGCTGCTCGGCGTGCTCGCCTACCCGTTCCTGTACCTCATCGGCGCCGTCTACGTGCACCTGGCCGAGCGCAACGAGCAGGAGTTCCTGGCCCTGGTCGAGGATCGCGGCCAACACCCGGCGGCATGACCTCGTACTCGATCGCCGCGGTCCTGCTGGTCACGCTGGCCACGGTCGCGATCGGGCTCTACGGTCTGCGCCTCGCCCGCACCACCTCCGACTTCCTGGTCGCCTCGCGGATGGTCAGCCCGAGCTGGAACGCGGCGGCGATCAGCGGGGAGTACCTGTCGGCGGCGAGCTTCCTCGGCGTGGCCGGGCTGGTGCTCAAGCACGGGGTCGACCTGCTGTGGTACCCGGTCGGATTCGCCGCCGGATACCTGGCTCTGTTGCTCTTCGTGGCCGCGCCGCTACGGCGCTCGGGGGCGTTCACGCTGCCCGACTTCTGCGAGGTGCGGCTGCGCTCCAAGCGGCTGCGCAAGCTGGCCACCGCGTTCGTGATGTTCATCGGCTGGCTGTACCTGGTGCCGCAGTTACAGGGCGCCGGGCTCACGCTGCAGACCGTGACCGGCGCCCCCTACGCGCTCGGGACGTTGCTCGTCGGGGTCGTGGTGACCCTGAACGTGGCGCTCGGCGGGATGCGCTCGATCACGTTCGTGCAGGCGTTCCAGTACTGGCTCAAGCTCACCGCCCTCGCCGTGCCCTTCGTGTTCCTGCTCATGGCGTGGCAGCACGACGGCCGGCCCGCCCTGACCGCCCCCGACGGGCCCCGCTTCGCCGCCGCGACGACCGTCACCGTCGAGCACCCGACCCGCCTGACGGTGACCGAGCCGACCCGGGTCGTCGCGCACGGTGCGGTCGACGACGTCCCGCTGGCCGGCGCCCTGCTGCTCACTCCCGGTGAGCACGCCGTCGCCGAGGAGACGGTCCTCGATTTCCCGCCGGACTCGGCGGTACCGCGGGTGCCGGCCGTCTCCGGCGACACCCCCGCCGAGTGGCTGCTCCCAGGCGGCACGTCGCAGGACCTGTTCGCGACGTACTCGCTGATCCTGGCCACGTTCCTGGGCACCATGGGCCTGCCGCACGTGCTCGTGCGCTTCTACACCAACCCCGACGGGGCGGCCGCGCGGCGCACCACGCTCGTCGTGCTGGGCCTGGTCGGGGTCTTCTACCTGACCCCGACCCTCTACGGCGTGCTCGGCCGGATCTACACCCCGCAGCTGCTCATGACCGGCAACACCGACGCCGTCGTGCTGCTGCTGCCGTCGGCCGCCCTCGGCGGCGGCCCGGCCGGGAGCCTGCTCAGCGCGCTGGTCGCGGCGGGCGCGTTCGCCGCGTTCCTCTCCGCCTCCTCCGGGCTGCTCACCAGCGTGGCCGGGGTGCTGTCGACCGACGTGCTCGGCCACGGCTCGGTGCGCGACTTCCGCCGCTCGGCCCTGGTCGCCGGGGTGGTGCCGCTGCTGCTCGCGCTCTTCGTGGCGAGCCTCGACGTCTCGCAGGTGGTCGGGCTGGCCTTCGCCGTCGCCGCGTCCAGCTTCTGCCCGCTGCTCGTGCTCGGCATCTGGTGGCGCGGGCTCACCGCGGTCGGCGCGGCGGCCGGGATCGTCGCCGGCGGCGGCGCGGCCGTGTCCGCCGTGCTGCTCACCGTGCTCGGCGGCCCGCTGGACGGCTGGGCCGGGGTGCTGACGACCCAGCCCGCCGCCTGGTCCGTACCCCTGGCCTTTCTGGTGATGATTCTGGTCTCCCTGCTGACAAGGCACCGGTTGCCCGCCGGCGTCGGGGCGATCATGCTTCGGCTGCACGCGCCCGACGCGCTGCGCATGTGAGCTCACCGGGTCACCGGGAGTGGCCAAGGGTGGACAGGGTGACTTACGTTCAGAATGTGACAGATCGCGAGCCGGGTTCCGCTCTCGCGCTGCGGGGGCTCACCAAGCGTTTCGACGACAAGGTTGCGGTGGCCGGCGTCGACCTCGACGTGCCGGTCGGCTCCTTCTTCGGCCTGCTGGGGCCGAACGGGGCCGGCAAGACCACCTCCCTGTCCATGGCCGTCGGGCCTGTCCATGGCCGTCGGGCTGCTGCGCCCGGACGCCGGCCACGCCTACGTGCTCGGCCACGACGTGTGGTCCGACCCGGTCGAGGCCAAGCGCCGCCTCGGCGCCCTGCCCGACTCGGCCCGCATGTTCGACCGGCTCTCCGGCGCCGAGCTGCTGGCCTACACCGGCCTGCTGCGCGGGCTGCCGGCGGACGTGGTCGACGCCCGCGCGGCCGAGCTGCTCGACGTGCTCGGCCTCGCCGACGCCGGGCGGACCCTGGTCGTCGACTACTCCGCCGGCATGAAGAAGAAGATCGGCCTGGCCTGCGCGATGCTGCACGCGCCCCGGCTGCTGGTGCTCGACGAGCCGTTCGAGGCGGTCGACCCGGTCTCCGGCGCCCTGATCAGGGACATTCTGATCCGCTACGTGCGCAACGGCGGGACGGTGATCTTCTCCAGCCACGTCATGGCCGTCGTCGAGCGGCTGTGCACGCACATCGCGATCCTGGCCGACGGGCAGATCAAGGTCGTCGGTACCACCGAGGAGGTCCGCGGTGGCCGGGAGCTCGAGGATGTCTTCGTCGACGTCGTCGGCGGCCGGGTGGCGACTGGCGCGGAGCTGTCGTGGCTGTGACGCCGCCGCACGGACCGGCGCCCGAGGCGTCGACGGACCCGCAGGCGCGGATCCCGCAGCAGCAGCAGCGGCCGGCCGCCGAGCCGTCGCCGCCCGAGCCGCGGGCGCAGCTGGCGGGCCAGCCGCGGGTCGCCTACTTCGTGCGGCTCAAGCTGCGCATCCTGCGCAACACGCTGCGGCCGGGCCGGCGACCGAGCGGCGACCGGTCGCGCTGGTTCGGCCGGCACTCGCGGCTCATCCTGTTCCTGCTCGGCGCGCTGTTCGGGCTGTGGGCGGCGTTCGTCGGCTTCGCCGCCTTCGCGATCAGCAGCGTGGCCGGACCCCACCTCCGCCCGACGGTCGCCGCGTTCGCCGGCGCCGCGATCGTGCTCGCCTGGGTCTTCGTGCCGTTGCTGTTCTTCGGCGTCGACGAGACCCTCGACCCGGCCCGCTTCGCGCTGCTGCCGGTGCCACGGCGCACCCTGGTGCTGGGCATGCTCGCTGCCGCGTTCGTCGGCGTGCCGCCCGTGGTCACGCTGCTGGCCACCCTCGGCTCGGTGATCGGCGCCGCGACCGGGGGCGGGCTCGCCGCCGCGGTCGTCGCGGTGCTCGGCGCGGTGGTCGGCCTCTGCGTCTGCGTCGCCGCGAGCCGCGCGGTGACCAGCGCGTTCGCCCGGATGCTGCGCTCGCGCCGGGTGCGCGACCTCGCCGCGCTGCTCATCGCGCTCATGGGCATCTCGTGCAACCCGGTCATCCAGCTGATCATCGCGCTCGTCGGCCGCGGCGAGTCGCCCCAGGCCACCGCGATCGCCCGCGTGCTGTCCTGGACGCCGCTCGCGGCGCCGTACGTGGCGTACGTCGACGCCATCGACGGCCGCTGGGCGCTCGTCGCCGCCCGCCTGCTGGTCGGTGTGGCGGGCGGCGCGGTGCTGCTGTGGTGGTGGCTGCAGACCATCGAGTCGGCGATGATCGGCAGCGCCGCGGGCCCCGGCGCCGGTCGCCGGTCCGCGACCGGCGAGAGCCCCGTGCGCGCGCTCTTCCCGCGCGTCGTGCGGTTCCTGCGGCCGAACCGGTTCACCGGCCTGATCGCCCGGGAGATGCGGTACTGGCTGCGCGACCCCCGCCGGCGGGCCACCCTGATCTCGCTGCTGGCCATGTCCGTGGTGATCCCGTTCGCGTTCACCCTCGGGGTGGGCGGCAGCCGGGGCGCGGCCCAGGCCCATCCGAGCGGTCACGGTGCGCTCGTGTACTCGCTGACCATCGCGGGCGCGTTCCTGGGCCTGGTGCTGGTCAACCAGTTCGGCAACGACGGCACCGCGTACGCGCTGCACATCCTCGCCGGCGTGCCCGGCCAGGTGGAGCTCGCCGCCCGCGCGCTGGCCGTGGCTACGCTGACGTTTCCGGTGCTCACCGCGGCGACGGTGGCGGTGGCGATCATCGGCGGCGAGGCCGCCCAGTTGCCGGCCGCGCTCGGGGTGGGGCTGTGCACGTACGGCATCTCGGTCGGCGCGGCCGGCATCACCTCGGTCGTCGCCGCGTACCCGGTGCCCGACAGCAACAACCCGTTCGCCACGAACGCCGGGCGGGGCGGTCTGCGAAGCCTCCTCTCGTTCGTGAGCATGCTCGCGACCTGGGTGCTGGCCGCGCCCGTGACGATCGCGTCCGCCCTGCTGCCGGAGGACCTGACCTGGGTACTCCTGCCGGTCGGCCTGGCCTGGGGCCTCGCGCTCGCCTGGGTGGGCACCCGGCTGGCGGGCAACCTGCTGCAGCGCCGTGCGCCGGAGGTCCTGGCGGCCGTCAGCCCGAGGCGGGCCTGACCGGGCGGCTTTCGGGACCGCGCCGCCGCGCCCGGCCCCCGGCGGCGACAATGAGGCGGTGAGCATCCACGCCTCCGACCCGTTCGCCACGCCGGACGAGCTGAAGTCGCCCGTCCGGCGGCTGCGAGGGCGGCTGCCCGCCGCCGTCACGTTGTGGACGGCGGCCGGCGAGCGACAGGGCGACAAGGGCCTGACCGTCTCGTCCATGCTGGTCGTCGACGGCGATCCGGGCCGCGTGCTCGGGCTGGTCGACGAGGAGAGCGACCTGTGGGAGGCCGCCGAGTCGGCCGGCCGGTTCGCGGTCTGCCTGCTCGAGGAGGAGGACCGCCAGCTCGCGGACAAGTTCGGCGGGCTGATGCCGGCGCCCGGCGGCCCGTTCGCCACGGGGAATTGGGAGCGCACCGAGTGGGGGCCGGTGCCGCGCGGGCGCAGCTGGGCGGGCTGCCGCCTGGTGGGCGCTACCGAGAAGGGCTGGTCGCTGCTGGTGGAGGCGATCATCGAGCGGGTCGAACTCGCCGCCGCTCCCGACGCGCCGCTGATCCACGAGCGCGGCCGGTATCGCCGCAGCTGACGCCCGTCGCGGTCGGCCGGCGCCAGCCGTCATGATAGGGCCGTGCCTCTCTCCCAGCTCGCACTGCTGCTTCCGGTGACGCTGTTGCTGGGTCTGGCGGTGGGTTCGTTCCTCAACGTCGTGATCCATCGCGTGCCCCGGGGCGAGTCGCTGGTGACACCCTCGTCGCGCTGCCCCGGTTGCGGTAACGGCATCCGGCACCGGCACAACATCCCGGTGCTCGGGTGGCTCGTCCTTCGTGGCCGGTGCGCCGACTGTGGTGCGCGGATAGCCGTGCGCTACCCGCTCGTCGAGCTGACGACGGCCGTACTCTTCGTCGCGGTTGCGCTGCGCATGCACCAGCTGCACTTGCTCAGCGCATTGCCCGCGTACCTCTACGTCGCCGCGGCGGGCATAGCGCTGGCCGTGATCGACCTTGACCTGCGCCGGCTGCCGAACGCGATCGTCCTGCCGTCATACCCGATCGTGGCGATCCTGCTGACGCTCTCGGCGGCCTGGGAGCACGACTGGTGGGCATTGGCGCGCGCCGCGATCGGTGCGGCGGCGCTGTTCGCCTTCTTCTTCGCGCTGGCGTTCGCCTACCCGGCCGGCATGGGGTTCGGAGACGTCAAGCTGGCCGGAATCCTCGGCGGCGTACTCGGCTATCTGTCCTGGTCCGCGCTGGGCATCGGCACGTTCGCCGGCTTCCTGCTGGGTGCCGTGGTCGGTGTCGGCATCATGGTCGGCGGCAAGGGCGGCCGCAAGACGGCCATCCCGTTCGGCCCGTTCATGATCGCCGGGTTTCTGGTAGCCCTCTTCGCGGCCGCGCCGATCGCACAGTTCTATGTGGACGTCACCGCGATCTGAACTTCCAGTTATAGATCGTGACCTCTCGCTTGCCCGCGGACGGCGCGCCCGATCGATCCACCAGGCCCACGGTCGCCTGAAGATTGGCCTTCTCGGCGGTACTGCACGTGGCGATGCCTGGGCAGATGTACACGTTGAGGTTGACGACGGTACGCAGTCCGTAGCCGGGCGAATCGTCCGGCACCTCGATCACGGGGCCCGTCAGGTCCGCACTGCCCGTGGGCGTCATGAAGAGGCTGCGCGATATCACGCCGTACCGGAAGACCTGCCCCGTCAAGTTGTTGAGCGAGATGTCCAGGGCCGCATTGGGCACGTACGTCGTGCCCTGGATGTACAACCTGCTGTTTGGCGAGTTCTCCGTCTTGATCACCGCGCAGCCCGACGAGTAGGGGACGGAGGTGACGCAACCGCTCTGCGCAAGCACGCCGCCGACCGCCGTCTTCAACCCGTACACCGCGATGGGTGGGCTGGTCTTGGAGTAGGTGCCACAGATCTCGACCTGCGCCGCCTTGACCCGGATCCGGCTCGCGCCGCCGAACACGAACTGCACGCCGGCGTTGGGGCCCGGCTGGGTCCAGCCGCCGGCCGGGAGCGGATTGGGGGGAATCGGGGTCAGGCATGACCCGGGGATGGTCGGCGTCGCGCCGTCGACAGGCTGTGTGGTCGGGGTTCCACCGATCAGGTATCCGGTGTCGATCAACCACTCGCCGCCGAAGTCGAAGTAGTAGGTGCCCGGGTGGAACCAGAAGATGCCGTCCTTGCAACCGGAGTTACTCGTCAGGTTGTTGAGCGACGCGAGGTCGGTGTACCGCCCCGCCTCGAACTCCACGACCTTGCCCTTGCCGCTGCACTTCTTGACCGTCTGAAGCGTCGGGGTCGTCGTCGGTGCTGGATAGTTGGGGTCAGCCGTCGTCTTTCCGGTGTTGCAGACCTTGGCCGGGACGCTGGTGATCGAGCCGGTGCAGCCGGTGCTCGCGGTCACGCTCGCGTTGGTCTCGAGCGTGCCCTGGGAGACGTTGATGTTGGAGTTCGAGACGACACTGCCGTGGACTTTCAGTGTCCCGCCGCCGCTGACCTTGAGGTTGATGCCATCCTCGGTGGTCGACGTTCCCAGCGTCAGGATCGCGCTGCCCGGCTTGTTCGCCGCGCTGATCGGCACCGGGGAGGCGGCACTCTTGGCCGAGTCCAGATCGCAGTTGACGAGGGCCGAGTACGTCGAACCGGATGACGCCTGGTAAAAGCCCTTCAGCGTCAGGCCGGGCTGCGCAGCGCCGAAGCATTTTCCGGCGGTGCCGTCGAATGTCCCCTGTCGCAAGGTGTTGATCGCGATCTGCGCCGCGCCGTCGGCGGTGGCGGCCTCCGCCGCCTGATCGCGGAGGTTCAGCGTGGCGCGGATGCTCGTGCCCGCGAACGACAGCACCGTAGCGATGACCACGGCAACCACCGTGATGAACACGAGCGCGAGCACCAGGGCCGCGCCGCTGTCGTCGGTGTGCTTGATCCTCGATGTCATGTCTGTCTCCGCTGTCCGTCGAGGGTCACGGTGAGCGGCTGCTGCCCGCCGCCGGCCTTGATGGTGACCGTCAGGGTCACTCGCTGCGGCACGGCGGGCGCCGCGGAACAGTCGTCGGCCGGTGCGGGGCAGCCCAGGACGGGATTCCCGTCGACGTTGTGGGCGAGCACGGTGTCCGAGGTCGACGATTTCGTACACATGATGCGGTGCAGCTGACGCTCCGCACCCACGGTCCTGACCACATAGGACACTCGATTGACATAGGTCGTCCCCAGGTCGTCCCAGGCGAAACGGACGACCGCCTTCGGGGTGTCCGAGGCGCCGCACGGATACGGGGAACCGTTGTAGGCGACATCAGGGAAGATCGACTGTTTGAGCGGGAACCCGTCCGCGGTCCAGTCCCGCACCCCGACGCTCTGCACGTCCTGGGCGAAGTAGGCCACCATGATCTGTACGTCGTGCGACTCGTTCAGGCGCCTGGTGGTGTCGTCGGTATTCCGGATGAAACTGATCAGTGCGTTGCCGAGGGGAACGATGATGATGCCCAGGATGACGATCGCGACCAGCACCTCGATGAGGGTCAGACCGCGTTCGTCGCTTCTCACGCGCATGGCGATTCCGATGGGAAGTCGGTCGTCGAACGGCACGGCTTGCGGATGATGACGTCGAGGGTCTCGGCGACCTTGTTGTCGGAGGTGCTGACCTTCAGCGACACCTTCTGTACCCCACTGTCGGTGGTGCACGAGGCCGCGAAGGCATTGCTGGTCGGGTTCCAGTACGTGACGGCCGTGATCGCGGCTGTGTAGGCGGTGCCGCCATCGGGGTGGGCGGGGTATGCGGTCGAATAGGTGGCCGTCCCCGCGCACGCCGTGTACTTGGTGGGGGCACCCGTGCTCACGGAATTCTCGATCGCCTCACCGAAGGCGCGGACATAGGCGCCGGCCTGGGCCTGCTTGCGGTGGATGTCGGACATCCGGACGCTGGTCGCGATGCCGCCGACGAGGGCCACCACCGCGACCCCCACAATGATCACCGTGACCAGCAGCTCAATCAGGGTCTCGCCCCGATCGTTCGGGTCCGCCTTCATCTAGACGGTCACCTGGTTGAAGATGCCGTACATCGCCGACACCAACGCGATGGCCACGAATCCGACGATCAGTCCCATGACGATGATGACGGCCGGCTCGAACAGCGCGGTCACCTTCTTGAGCTTGTAGTCGAGCTCGCCCTCGTAGTAGCGGGCGGTGACCTCCAGCTGAACGTCGAGCGTGCCCGTCTCCTCACCGACGCGGATCATCCGGGCGGCGGTCGCGGGGAAGAGCCCGGTGCCGGCCAGCGGATCGGCGAGGCCATGACCTTCGAGCATCGCCTCGCCGACGTGCGCGAGCGCACGCATGAATACCAGGTTGCGCAGCGACTCCGTGGCCACCCGCAGCGCCTCCGGCAGCGGGACGCCGGCGCCGGCCATGGATGAGAGGATGCGGCAGAAGCGCTCGACGAGCGCGAACCGGACCGCCGCGCCGATCACGGGAATGCCCAGCAGGAGGCGGTCCCGCGCATATCGGCCGCCCTCGGTGCGCAGCGCGAGGAAGATGCTCAGCGCGACGACGGCCACGCCCGCCAGCACGGCCCACCACCAGTGCGTGAAGAAGTCGGTGATCGCCAGGAGGATGCGCGTGGGCAGCGGGAGCTTGGCGTGCAGGCCGGCGAAGAAGACCTTGAACCGGGGCAGCACGAACCAGGCCATCACCACCACGGTGACCAGCGACATGAGCGCGATCATCGATGGGTAGATCGAGGCCGACTTGATTTTGCGTCTCGCCTCGAGGTCCCGCTCCAGGTACTTCGCGAGCTGTTCCAGGACCGTGTCGAGCTGACCGGTGAGCTCGGCCGAGCGCAGGATTCCCCGATAGAACTCCGGGAAGATCTTCGGATGCCGGTCGAAGCAGCCCGACAACGTCTCCCCGGCGCGCAGCCCCTCCTCGACCTCGATCATCATGCGCCGCACGCTGGAGTTCGTCGCCTCCTCGCCGATCGTGCGAACCGCGTCGATGAGCGGCAGTCCGGCGCGGACGAACGCCCCGAGCTGGCGAGACAGGTGCATGACCTCTTCCCGCTTGACGCGGGGCGGGGAGAGCTCCATCTGCAGAAAGCTCTTCTTCTCGCGGGCCTTGCTGTCCCGCGCCTGCCGTGCACGCGGCGCCTGCTCGTGCGGTGTCTGCTCGAACGGCGCCGGCTCGTGCGGCGCCTGCGCGGGAACCCACAGGTGCTGTGTCTGCTCCATGTCGGCGCCGTGCAGTCCGTGGGGATAGACAGCGGTGTAGGGCTGCCCCTCACCAGCGGCGCGCTGTCCGTCTGGACGGATAGCGGTGTAGCCGTACTCGGTCACCTCAGGCCCCCACCACATAGATTGAACGCAAAATTTCGGCCAGGGTGCTCACGCCCGCTTCGACCAGGCGAGCGGCCTCCTCCTGGAGCGTGCGCATCCCCTCGGCCCGGGCGACCTTGCGAATCTCGTCGTGCGTCGCGCGTTCGAGGACCATTTCGCGAATCCGCCCCGACACCGTCAGCATCTCGTAGACGCCGGTCCGCTCGAGGTAACCCGTCTGCGCGCAGAAGTTGCAGCCGTGGCCGCGCACGAAGCCACCGATCGGCGGCCGGCCCTGGATCGCGTGCAGCAGGGCCAGTTCCTCGGCGGAGGGGGTGTACGGCTCGCGGCAATAGTTGCAGATGCGCCGCACGAGGCGCTGCGACAGCACGGCGGTGACCGACGACGCGACCAGGAAGCCCTCGATACCCATGTCGAGCAGCCGGAGCAGGGCCGATGGGGCATCGGTGGCGTGCAGGGACGAGAGCACGAAGTGTCCGGTGAGGGCCGACTGGACGGCGATGCGAGCGGTTTCGACATCGCGGATCTCACCGACCAGGATCACGTCCGGGTCCTGCCGCAGGATCGACCGCAGGCCGCCCGCGAAACTGATGCCCGCCTGCTCGTTGATCTGAATCTGATTGATCGACGGAATGCGATACTCGACCGGATCCTCGATCGTCGTGACGTTACGCTCGGGCGTGTTGATCTCGCCCAGCGAGCCGTACAACGTGGTCGTCTTGCCGCTGCCCGTCGGGCCGGCGCAGATCACCATTCCGTACGGCGAGCGCAGCAGCGCCGAGTATCGAGCGGCCATGTCGCCGGGCATGCCCAACTGCTCCAGCCGGAACAGCGGACGGCTCTTGTCCAGCAGCCGCATGACCACCTTCTCACCGTCGATGACGGCGGTGGTGGACACCCGGATATCGACGCCTCGCCCCTCGATGTCCATGCTGATCTGCCCGTCCTGCGGGCGGCGACGCTCGACGATGTTCATCCCGCCGAGGATCTTGATCCGGCTCGCGACAACGGGTCCCATGGCCGCGGGGAGGTCGAGAACGTCGTGCAACGCACCGTCGATGCGGTAGCGCACGCGGACCCGTTCGGGGTGCGGTTCGATGTGGATGTCGGACGCGCGGTCCCGCAATGCCTGCGTGATGATGAGGTGGACGATCTGCACCACGGGCGCGTCGTCGTTGGCGACGGCGGGGTCGAGCCGGGCCACCTCCTTGCGCAATGACTGTTGCGCCTCGAAGACCCTGACCTGGGAGCTGACCGCGGAAATCGCACGATAGCTGTTCGCGATCACGCGCGTGATGTCCGAACGCGACGCGACCTTGACGATCAGCGGGCGCCCGATGGCCTGTTGCAGCGCCTGCGCGGCGGCGGGGAAGGCCACGGCGATGAGCACGGCCTCTCCGCGCAGCGCCAGCGGGATAGCAACCAGCTCGCGGGCGATCGTCTGGTCCAGCAACTCGGTTGCCGCCGGCTCCGGGATGACCTCGCGGAGGTCGATGGCGTCCAAGGAGTACTGCGCACCGACCGCCCACGCGAGGTCGCGCTCGTTGAGCACGCCGAGCTCGACCAGGCGTTCCCCCAGGAACTTCGCCGGACCCTGCTGCAGCTCCGCCAGGGCCGCGACGACCTGCTGGGGGCTGACCACGTTGGCCCCGACGAGAACTTCGCCGAGGCGGCGGCCGCCCGGTTGCACACTCAGGTCGTCGGGGCGGCCCGGTTCGATCCGCTGTACCCGCGTCGCCGGTGTCGCCTCGGCGGACTCGGCCGGCTGTCCCCAGTTCCTGAGCCTCATACCGTCACGCTCGCCCGTCGAGGATGGATCTCGATGTCCCTGGGATACAGGCTGCGGGCGACGGCGTCGTCGATCGTGATCGTGCCGGCCTGGACGAGCGCCGAGAGCGACTGTTCGAAGGTGACCATGCCTTCCTTGTGGCCGGTCACCAGCGAGTTGCGCAGCTGGTGGGTCTTGCCCTCCTTGATGAGGTTGCGGACCGCGCTCGTCGCGACGAGCACCTCGTGCGCGCCGGCCAGGCCTCCGCCGATCCGGGGGATCAACCTCTGGTAGACGATTCCGGTGAGCGCGGCCGCGAGCTGCGTGCGGACCTGGGCCTGCTGCTCCGCCGGGAAGACGTCGATGATGCGGGCGAGGGCCTGCGCCGTGTCGTTGGTGTGCAACGAGGCAAGGACCAGGTGGCCGGTCTCGGCGATGGTCAGGGCGAACCGGATCGACTCCAGGTCGCGCATCTCGCCCACGAGCAGGACGTCCGGATCGCCGCGCAGCGCGGAGCGCAGCGCGTCCGGGAACGACTCGGTGTCCGAGCCCACCTCGCGCTGGTTCACCATGGCGCGCTTGTGCTCGTGGATGTACTCGATCGGATCCTCGACGGTCAGGATGTGACAGGCCCGGTCGCTGTTGATCTGGTTGATCATCGCGGCGAGGGTGGTCGACTTGCCGGACCCGGTCGGCCCGGTGACCAGCACCAGCCCCTGATGCTGGCGGACGAAATGCCACAGCACGGGGGGAAGGCCGAGCTCGGCCATCGTCGGGACGCGTTGCGAGATCATCCGCAGCGCCACGGCGGTCTGTCCGCGCTGGCTGAAGGCGCTGCCCCGGATCCGGGCAAGGTCGCGCCAGCTGAAGGAGAAGTCGTACTCGCGGGACGCGTGCCAGGCCAACATCTGCTCGTCGGTCAGCATCGCGGTGAGGAGGGCGTCGGTGTCGCGTCTGGTGAGCACCTCGTGCCCGGCCACCGGGCTCAACTCGCCGTGTACGCGGATCTGTGGGGGCATGCCCGCGGTGAGGAGCAGGTCGGTGCCGCGTGCCCGCCACAACGTATCGAGCAGCGCATCGAGATGATCGCGGCGATCGTGCATACCAACCTCCAGTGCCGCACAGATTTCCGAAACACGGGTAGAGAGGGCCACCCAGGGCGGCCCTCTCTACCGGGTCGTCGCCCTATTTGCAGGCGGTGCCGTCGGTCAGCGCGCCGGTCACCGCGCCGGAGCTGGCGACGTAAGTAATCGTGTATCCGTTGCCCTTCGGCTCTTCCCTGAGGTAGTTGGGGACAAGCGTCGCGAGGTCGGCCGGATATTTGTTGTCTGCGCTCTTGGCCTTGTATGCCTCCACCGCGACCTCGACGTTCTTCACGTCGGTCTTGCACGCGGCCATCGTGCCGCGGTCGTTGAAGGCGCCCACGGCGAAGACCACGATGCCGGAGAGGATGCCGAGGATGACGATGACGATGAGGAGCTCGATGAGCGTGAAGCCGCTCTCGTTCTCGCGGACCGAGCGGAGGCGCTGAAGCACGTGTTCTCCTTCAGGGAAAGGCAGCCGAGCGGAGGCGTCAACTGATTGACGGCCCAGCCCGGTGGGGTACGGCAATACTTCTGTCGACGTCGGCCCACCCGCGCCTTGCCGGTGACTCGACTGCATGCGGCGACGCCCTGAGGACGGCTGTCGGTTACGGCCAGAAATGGACCAGTAGTGGCCGTGGAATCTCAACAGATGCTTTTCTACGTCCTCACCAACGACATCCAACCGACTGGGCCAGCCCGGCGGCTAGCTCTGGCAACGTCCGCGACGGGGACGCTACAAGACGGATTTTCGTTCGGGATCAAACGAACAGGTAGTCGAATCGCCTGATTAGCCGCCGACGCCTACTCAACCGGACGGACGCGCCGCCCGCACGTCCCAATGCGGTTGCATAAATAAACCGGCAATCCGTTCAAATCTGCACAACACCCACGGCGTAATCGGTAATGCCACTTGGCGTTCAGCTAGGTGGCTCAAGAATGCCGATCCCTTTGGCATTCTCGATCAATTGCCGCGATCTCCGTAGAAAGCGCATCGAATGGCGCGGTGCGGACACATTGCCCGAACTGGACAGTCCCGAGTCGCGGAGCGCGCCGGTAAGCGGCGTGAACCATGCCACCGGGCGCACCGGCGGTGCCGTTCGGCGCACATGCGGTACCGGTGTCGCGCAAAGATCTTTATTGATGCCTGCCGGGTTCTTAGCGTGCGCGGTTACCCGCACCCCCACACCGCAGGTGGTGATCCTTCATGAGCACCGAGACACCGGCGCCCGCGGACACCGGCGAGAACCGCTACGTCGCCGTTGCCCGCTCGCCGGAGTTCGACGCGCTGCGCCGCACGCTGCGCCGCTTCGTCTTCCCGGTTTCCGCTGCATTCCTCCTCTGGTACGCGCTGTACGTCCTCATGTCCGCGTACGCCCGCGACTTCATGAGCACCAAGGTCGTCGGGCACATCAACGTCGCGCTGATCTTCGGGCTGCTCCAGTTCGCGTCGACGTTCCTGATCGCGTGGCTGTACGCGCGGTACGCCGACCGGCGGGTGGACCCACTCGCCGACGACCTGCGCGCCAAGATCGAAGAAGGGGCGGATCGCGATGCATGACTCCGTGGTGCTCGCGGCCACCTCGGTCGGCACGCAGCGCACGCTCACGCTGACGCTGTTCATCATCCTGGTCGGCGTCACGCTGGCGATCACCGTCTGGGCCAGCCGGCAGACCCGCAGCGCGGCCGACTTCTACGCCGGTGGGCGCTCGTTCACCGGCTTCCAGAACGGCATGGCGATCGGCGGCGACTACATGTCGGCGGCGAGCTTCCTCGGCATCGCCGGCATCATCGCGCTCAACGGCTACGACGGCTTCCTGTACAGCATCGGCTTCCTCGTCGCCTGGCTGGTCGCCCTGCTGCTGGTGGCCGAGCTGATGCGCAACTCCGGGCGGTACACGATGGCCGACGTGCTGGCGTTCCGCATGCGCCAGGCGCCGGTGCGCACCGCCGGCAGCATCTCGACCATCATCGTCTCGATCTTCTATCTGCTGGCCCAGATGGTCGGCGCCGGCGCGCTGGTCGCACTGCTGCTGGGGATCAAGGCCGGCGACACGTTCCTGGGCATGAGCGCCGAGACCGCGAAGATCGTGACGATCGCGCTCATCGGCGTGCTGATGATCGTGTACGTCACGGTCGGCGGCATGAAGGGCACGACCTACGTGCAGATCGTCAAGGCGTTCATGCTGATGATCGGCGCGCTGGTGCTGACCCTGCTCGTCCTGGCGCACTACAAGTTCAACCTGTCGAGCCTGCTCGGCGAGGCGGCGGCGAAGTCGGGCAAGACGCCACCGGAGTCCTTCCTGCAGCCGGGCCTGCGCTACGGCAAGGAGTTCGCCGGCAACGCCACCGCGACGCTGGCCAGCAAGCTGGACCTCATCTCGCTCGGCCTTGCCCTCGTCCTCGGCACCGCGGGGCTGCCCCACATCCTGATCCGGTTCTACACCGTCCCGAACGCCAAGGCCGCCCGCAAGAGCGTGGTGTGGGCGATCGGCCTCATCGGCGTCTTCTACCTGATGACGCTGGCGCTGGGCTTCGGCGCGGCCGCGCTGGTGGGCCGCTCCGCCATCGTCGCCCAGGACGCGGCGGGCAACACCGCGGCGCCCCAGCTGGCCCAGGAGCTCGGCAAGCGGTACCTCGGCGGTGACTTCGGCGGATCACTGCTCCTGGCGATCATCGCCGCCGTCGCCTTCGCCACCATCCTGGCCGTCGTCGCCGGCCTCACGCTGGCCTCGTCCTCCTCGCTCGCGCACGACCTCTACGCCAACGTGATCCGGCGCGGCCAGACGGACGAGCGGCAGGAGGTGGTCGTCGCGCGCTACTCGGCGTTCGTCATCGGCGCCGTGGCAATCGCGCTCGGCATCTTCGCCCGCAACCTCAACGTCGCCTTCCTGGTGGCGCTGGCGTTCGCGATCGCCGCGTCGGCCAACCTGCCGGCGATCCTGTTCTCCCTCTTCTGGAAGCGGTTCAACACCCGCGGCGCGACCTGGGGCATCTACGCCGGCCTCATCTCGGCCGTCGGCGTGGTGCTGCTCAGCCCGATCGCCTGGGGCGGCGTGAGCGACGCGCGCACGCCGGCCACGCTGACCGCGGCCCAGGCCAAGGACTGCGGTGTGGCGCAGACCTCCAAGCAGGTGTCCAACGCCACGGCGCTGTTCAGCTGCACCACGGCGGCGCCGATTCCGCTGGAGAACCCGGGCCTGATCTCGATCCCGATCGGGTTCATCTTCGCCGCGCTCGGGGCGATGACCAGCAAGGAACGCGACCCGGACAAGTACAGCGAGCTCGAGGCGAGGTCGCTCACGGGGGCGGGAGCCCACTGAGAGAGCACCGGGCCCGGGGGGGCCACCGATCCTCCGGGCCCGATGCGGCGACACGCTAGGCTGTGCCCCATGGTCGTTGCGGAGCGTTACGGCGAAGGTCACCGGATCCTGCTCACCGGTGGTGCCGGCTTCGTCGGTTCCCACCTTGCCGATGCTCTGATCGCCCGGGGCGCTCACGTCGTGGTGATCGACAACTTCCTCACCGGGAGTAAGGACAACGTCGCTCACCTGCAGGAGCACCCGCGGTTCACGCTGGTCGAGGCGGACGTCACCGAGCCGCTCCCGGCGCACGAGGCGCTCGCCGCCCGCTTCGACGCGATCATGCACTTCGCCTCGCCGGCCAGCCCGACCGACTTCGCCTCGCTGCCGGTGGAGATCCTGCGGGTCGGGTCGGTGGCCACGCTGCAGCTGCTCGAGCGGGCGGTCGCCGACGGCGCGCGGTTCATCATGGCCTCCACGTCGGAGGCGTACGGCGACCCGCTGGTCCACCCGCAGCCGGAGGCGTACTGGGGCAACGTCAACCCGATCGGCATCCGCAGCGTCTACGACGAGGCCAAGCGGTTCTCCGAGGCGGCGGTCATGGGCTACCACCGCGGCCGCGGGGCCGACGTCGGCATCGTGCGGATCTTCAACACGTACGGTGAGCGCATGCGTCCCGACGACGGGCGCGCGATCCCGACCTTCGTCTCCCAGGCCCTGCGCGGCGAGCCGATCACGGTGCACGGCACGGGCACCCAGACCCGCTCGATCACCTACGTCTCCGACCTGGTGCGCGGGATCCTGTTGCTGCTCGACTCCACCGAGACCGGGCCGGTCAACTGCGGTACCGAACACGAAATGACGATGCTGGAGCTCGCCGAGTCGATCGTGCGGCTTTCCGACAGCACCTCCCGGGTGGCGCTGGTGGCCCGCACCGCGGACGACCCGGAGCGCCGCCGCCCCGACCTGACCAAGGCGCGTGAGCTGCTCGGATACGAGCCGGTCGTCGGGCCGCAGGAGGGCCTGGCCCGCACCATCGCGTACTTCCGGGGGCGCTGACTCTCCCGGGTTCGTGCCGCGCCCGCCTCGGTTACGTGGCGCGACGGCGCGAGCTTCGTATCGTGGTGCTATGTCCACCACGCCTGCATCACGCGGCTCGTCCTCGGGTCGGGCCTCGGTGCCCGGCGCGCTCGCTCCGACGTCGGGCGCCCGGGCCCGCGTCTCCGCAGCCAACACCCCGACCAGCCCCGCCGCGTCCGGCGTGTACGGTCGCCAGTCCCCGCCTCCGCCGAACCGCCCCGGCCGCACGCCGGGCAACGGCGGGCAGTACTCGGGCCGCAAGAAGATCCGCCCGCGCTGGGGCCGCATCGCCCTGGTCGCCGGCGGCGCGATCCTCGTGCTGGCCCTGCTCGCCGGCGTGGGCGGCTTCGTCTACTACAAGTACGTCGACTCCGGCCTCAACCGCGACGACCCGTTCTCGCAGATCACCGAGGGCCGACCGGCGAAGACGGTGGACGGCGCGATCAACATGCTGCTGCTCGGCAGCGACTCCCGCGACCCCGACAACGGGGGCAAGGCGGGCGAGTGGCGCACCGACACGATGATCCTGCTGCACATCCCGGCGGATCACCAGCACGCCTACCTGATCTCCATGCCCCGCGACCTCTACGTGTACATCCCCAAGAGCAAGACGACGCAGTACGGCGACACGAATGCCAAGCTCAACGCGTCCTTCTCGTGGGGCGGCACGCCGCTGACGGTGGAGACGATCGAGAAGTACACCAACGTCCGCATGGACCACGTGCTGCTCATCGACTTCGGCGGGTTCAAGCAGGTGATCGACGCGCTCGGTGGCATCGACATGAACATCGAGAAGGACATCACCTCGATCCACCCGCCGAAGCGGCAGTTCAAGAAGGGCGTGAACCACCTCAACGGCGACGAGGCGCTGGACTACGCGCGGCAGCGGTACCAGTTCGCCGACGGCGACTTCGCCCGCATGCGCCACCAGCAGGAGATGATGAAGGCCATCCTGGACAAGGCGGTCAGCTCCGGCACCGTGTCCAACCCGGGCAAGCTCAACTCGTTCCTCAAGGCGATCACGAAGGCGATGACCGTCGACAAGGACTTCTCGCTGGCCGACATGGCGCTGCAGTTCCGCAACCTGCGCAGCAACGACCTCACCTTCCTGGTCAGCCCGAACGACGGCAGCAAGAAGATCGGCGGCGAGGACGTCGTGGTGGGGGACAAGGAGAAGGCGACCGCCCTCTACGACGCCGTGCGCAACGACAAGATGGCCGACTGGATGGCGGCCAACGGGCCGAAGCCGTCCACGGCTCCGTCGGCGAAGGCCAGTACCAAGTCCAAATAAGCAATTTAGTGAGAAATAGGGCAAGTTCGGGCATGTCGCACCTGTGACAGGGTTGCATGTCCGGGCTGTCGCATAGATCTCATTGCTCTGTGGGCCGGACGGCGAGTACTAATCGCCTGTTCGACGGCTTTCCGAGGGATTGCGCGGTGGTCGCGGGTGAGCAGACTCGGTGCCGCGAACGTAGACTCGGATGAATCCTCGCCGATGTGCGGCGAGCGGCTCGGGGGCAGTGATGCAACAGGAGTTCGACGGGGACGCCGAAGCCTCCACCGTAAGCCAGGTTGGCGTGAAAGGTCCGAAAACGCCGAAAAAACCTAAAAAGCCGAAACTTCCGGGGCATGACCCGATCTGGGCCCGGGCGATCATCGTCTTCGGCCTGGCAATCGTGCTCATCTCCGGCACCGCGGTCGCCGGGGTCAACTTTCTCAGCCACCGCTACACCGCGAACATCAACCAGAGCACGCTGCTCGGGCAGAACTCGCGGGCCGGCAACCCCGACGAGGACCGGCACACCGACATCAAGGGCCCGCTCAACTTCCTGCTGCTGGGCTCCGACCTGCGCGCGCTCGACCCCCAGGACGGCCAGCGCTCCGACTCGATCATCATCCTGCACATCCCCGCCACGATGGACCGGGCCTACCTGCTGTCCGTCCCGCGCGACCTGCGGGTGAGGATCCCCGCCTTCACGCCGACCGGCTTCAGGGGCGTCTCGCACGAGAAGATCAACGGCGCGTTCCAGTATGGCGGCGGTGGTGAGGGCGGCGTCCAGCTGCTCTCGGAGACCCTGCACGACCTGCTCGGCATCCGGTTCGACGGCGCCGCGATCGTCAACTTCGACGGCTTCAAGGCCGCGGTCGACCTGCTCGGCGGGGTCGACATGTGCATCGACCAGAAGGTCACGTCGATCCACGTCGGCTTCGACGACAAGGGCAACTACCTCTCGCCCGACCGCGGCGGCCACCCGCAGGTCTACCAGCCCGGCTGCCACCACCTCGAGCCGTGGCAGGCGCTCGACCTCGTCCGGCAGCGCAAGAGCCTGCCCAACGGCGACTACGACCGCCAGAAGAACCAGCAGAAGTTCATCCGGGCCATGCTCAACCGGGCCAAGGAGAAGGGCCTGACCACCAACCCGATCGCGGCGGACAAGTTCATCCGCGCCATCGGCCAGGCCCTCACCGTCGACCTCAACGGCATGCAGCTGGCCGACCTGATGTTCGCACTGCGCAACATCAGCCCCGACAACCTGATGGGCCTGCAGGTGCCCTCGGAGCCGCAGGACATCGGCGGGATCTCCTACGTCGTCGCGCTGCCCGAGTCCGAGGTCCTTTACAAGGCGGTCCGGGAGGATCTGCTGGACTCCTGGTCGGTCGAGAACCCGCCCTGGGTCAACCACATGTAGCCTGAGGCCGTGTTCAGGCGACCCTCCATCCCAGCCGTAGCGGCCGGCGACGTTGCGGATGACGTATACCTGCTCGACGTGCGCGAGGACGACGAATGGGCCGCGGGCCACGCGCCCGGCGCCGTCCACGTGCCGATGATGCAGATTCCGGCCTTCATCGACGACATCCCCGAGGACCGCGACGTCGTCGTGGTCTGCCGGGCCGGCGGCCGTTCCGCCCAGGTCGTCGCGTTCCTGCAGCAGAACGGGCGGGACCGCACGATCAA
Organism: Dactylosporangium sp. NPDC051485; assembly: GCF_040682015.1. Classification (NCBI taxonomy): domain Bacteria; kingdom Bacillati; phylum Actinomycetota; class Actinomycetes; order Micromonosporales; family Micromonosporaceae; genus Dactylosporangium; species Dactylosporangium sp. NPDC051485. The sequence goes on along the minus strand of NZ_JBFAZW010000055.1, from coordinate 4,110 downwards.
CCTCGACGGCGGCATGCAGAGCTGGGCGTCCGCCGGCCGCCCGATGGTGAGCGAGGACGGCGGTGTTCCCCGGGTCCTCTGACGACTGGCGCCCGCTGGTCTTCGCACACCGGGGATCGTCGCGCCGGCACGCCGAGCACACCCTCGACGCCTACCTGCTCGCCATCGAGGAGGGCGCCGACGGGCTCGAGTGTGACGTCCGGCTCACCCGCGACGGGCACCTGGTCTGCCTGCACGACTCCCGCATCGACCGCACCAGCGACGGCCGGGGCCGGGTCAGCACCCAGACCCTGGCCGAGCTGGACCGGTACGACTTCGCCTCCTGGCGTTCCGACCTGCTCGACTCGCCCGACAAGCTGATCGTGGACCGCAACCAGGTCGAGGACCGGTGGCGGAGCAAGGTGCTGACGCTGGACCGGCTGCTCGGCGTGGCCACCGACGCCGGCCGCCCGATGCGGCTGCTCATCGAGACCAAGCACCCCGTGCGCTACGGCGGCGCCGTGGAGTCCGCGCTGCTGACGCTGCTGCGGCGGTACGGCCTGGAGACCCCCGACCCCGACCGCGCCCTGCAGGTCACCGTGATGTCGTTCTCGACCACGGCGGTCCGCCGGGTGCGGCAGCGGGCGCCGGACCTGCCCACCGTCATGCTCATCGACGTGTGGTCGGTGCCAAGCCGGATCGGCTGGCTGCCACCCGGCAGCACGATCGGTGGACCCGGCGTGCAGTTACTGCGCGCGTCCCCGGAGATCGTGGAGCGCCTGCACCGGCGGGGGCACCCGGTGTACGTCTGGACCGTGAACGAGCCGGACGAGGTCGACCTCGTGGCCAAGCTGCGCGTCGACGGCATCATCTCCGACCGCCCGGCGTACGTGATCGAGCGCCTCCGCGAGTTGGGCCACCGGCCATAGGCGCTGGCGGCGTCCCGCTCAAGCACCGGCCTTAGCACCGATCGGGTCCGCGGTCACGGACACGCTGTGCGACTGAATCAATGCTCAACAACTTTCGGCGACCACCTTTCAAAGCGCGCCCAGGAGAGGCAAACTCGCACCATGGTCGATGCTGGTCCGCTGGTCTTCAGCGGTCTCGCCGAGGTCGCGGAGGAACTCAATTCCGGCGGCGGCGGCATCACCGGCCTGCAACGCTCCGTGGAGGTCGCCGCGGCGGCCACGGGGGCGACGGGCGCCGCGTTCATCGAGTACGCGCAGGAGAACGGCCGGGTCGTGGCCGTCGCCGGGGACCTCGACTGGTCGCTCGGGCGGCCGATCGACCTCATCCACCCGGCGGTTCGGGGGCTGTTGCGGTACGGCTCCCGGGTCCGCGAGTTCCCGAGCAGCCTCATCGGCACCTCGGGCGGCCAGCAGCTCGACAGCCGGGGCCTGCACCGCATCCTGGCGTCCGAGGTCTCCGCCAACGGCACCGGCGTGGGCGTGCTCATGGTCAACTACACGGACGCGGACGGCGCCGCCAGCGAGGAGCAGCGCGCCGCCCTGAGCTTCCTCGCCTCGTTCGTGGCGCTGCAGTACGGCCTGGGCCGGGGCCTGCCCGTGTACGCCGACGCCCCCGCGGTCGAGCCGGCGTCCGAGCCGTTCGCGCTGCTCGACCCCGAGCGGCGGGTCCGCTCGTGGAACCCGCCGGCCGCCCTGCTGACCTCCCGGCCGGCCGAGGCGGCCATCGGCGAGCCGTGGCCCTTCCCCCTGCCCTCCGGCGACGAGAGCATCGAGCACCAGATGCCCAGCGGCACGTGGATCGTGATCCGCGCCGCCCGGGTGCCCGCCTCCGACGACCTGGCCGTGTCCTTCCGGGCCCGCCCGCAGCAGCCGCCGGACGGCCGCGACCTGTTCATCGCGCTCACCGGCCACGAGCTGCGCACGCCGATCACGGTGATCCGGGGGTACGCCGACACGCTCGTCGACCACTGGGAGAACCTCGCCGAGGACGCCCGCCGCGAGGCGATCAACGTCGTGGGCCAGCGCGCCCGCGAGCTCAGCCGGCGGGTCGACCGCCTGCTCAACGCCGTCGGCGACGACGGCCCCACGGCGGAGTCCACCACTTTCCTCCCGTTCGACCTGGTCGAGTCGCTGGGCGCGGCCGTCGACGAGCTCAACGCCGAGCAGCGCCGCTCCCTCACCGTGACGCTGCCGCCCACCCTCCCGAAGACCCGCGGGGACCGGGCGAGCCTGGCCACGGTCCTGGCGGAATTGGTCACCAATGCTGGTAAGTATTCCCCGAAGTGGGTACAGATCGAGCTGACGGCCGGCGCGGATGCGCAGACCGTGTGGTTCCGGGTCGCCGATCGGGGCATAGGCATCCGGCCGGAGCACGTAGAGCGCGCCTTCGACCGGTTCTGGCAGCTGGAGACCGGCGACCAGCGTACGAGCGGCGGCGTCGGCCTCGGTCTTTACCTGGTGCGCAGGATCGTCGAGCGTCAACATGGATGGGTATCATTACGACCACGTCGAGGGGGAGGGACCGTCGCCGAGGTGCGGCTGCCCCGAGCTGACGCCGACGGCCCCGGGGAGGCTTGAGAGCGTGTCCACAACCGTCGCGGATCCGCGCGCCTGGTGCGTCGTCGTCCCGCACCACGCGCGGGGCGCCCACGTCGCCCGCCACCGTCTTGCGGACGAGCTCGACTCCCTTCTCTCGGCCGACCGCCTCGACGATGCGATCGCCATTGCCGCGGAACTCGTCGGGAATGCGGTGCGGCACGCCGCGCCCCTTCCGGGTGGCGTGATCCGGGTGGCCTGGCGTCTCCTGCCCGACGACACGCTGGAGATCCGCGTGACGGACGGCGGCTCGGCGGTCGGTCCTCAGCTGCGGGTCGCGGCGCCGGACGCGCTGGGCGGGCGGGGACTGACGATCGTTGCGGCGTTGTCCACGGGGTGGGGCGTGGAGCGCGACGGCCTGGGCCAGTGCGTCTGGGCCACCCTCTGACCGCGCCGCGCCTTGACCGCGCCGCGCTCGTGGGTGGCTCCTGGGCGATATTTCGGAAATGTCCGAAGTGGGCGACCGTGGCGGGTGAGTGACGCGCCGGGCAGTGGTGGTGTGCGCCCGTGGCGGTGCGTGAGCGCCTAGGCTGGATCGCCGTGAGCAAGCGTGCTAAGACCCCCCGTGGCCGCGCCAGCGGCGAGAAGCGCGAGAAGATCCGGGACGTATACGTCGGCCGGCCGTTCGAGGGCCTGGCCGACGAGCCGGAGTGGATCGCCCTCCGCGAACTGGTGCCGGCCGCCTCGGCGCCGTTGAAGCTGGCGCCCGCGTTCGCCGAGAAGTACGGTGACCGGCCCGTGACTCTCGCGACCGTGCTGCCGATGGCCTGGCCCGCCATGACCAAGCCCGACGGCCGCGTGCTGATCGGCCTGCAGCGCCACGTGCAGTCCGGCGACGTGTCGCGGGACCTGGCCGTCGCGCTGCAGTGTGCGCTGGAGACCCCGCCCGGCCAGACCGTCGACATCCCCGCCCTGCCCGGGCTGGGCGACCGCCTCCAGGATGTCATCGAGAACGCCCCGCTCGACATCACGGTGCACTCCGGCTTCGAGTTCTGGCTCGACGAGAACGCCACCGACGACCCCAACGTGCGGGCGTCGCTGGAGCGGGCCAACGCGAGCATCTTCCCGACGGTGAAGCTGGCCGCGGCGCCGGCGACGTACTGGTGCCGGGTCACCGACCGCTCCCACGTGCGACTGGTGCTCGGCGACGACGAGGACCGCGCGCTGGACGCCTTGTCCCGGCTCGCGGCCGGCGGTGGCCTGCTGCTCGGGGACAACACCAAGTTCGCCGGCATGTTCCGGGCCCACGGCCTGCTGGCCCCGGTCTGGGACCTGCCGCTGGAGATCGAGGCCGAGCACTGGGAGGCCCCGGTGGCGGAGTTCGCCGAGCGGTACGCCGAGGCCTTGGCCGTCACCGACCCGCTGACCGCCACCGAGCGCCGCAGCAAGCAGGGCCTGATCGGCCGCCAGCAGCCGCTGCGTTAAGCCCGAAACACCCCGGCAAGCGGCGGTAAATCGGGCATTACGCCTGTCCCCGGTTTCAAGGGGTCGTTGCAACACCTGACTTGATCAGGGGTTGCCGTGTTCGAGATCCGGGTTGATCGTCGCCCGCAGGGGTGTAAACCGT
>NZ_JBFAZW010000054.1:0-73151 GCF_040682015.1 Dactylosporangium sp. NPDC051485 | reverse complement strand
ACGGTGGCAGACCGGCGGGAGAACCTGCGTGCGGCCGACGTCGACCGGCAGTTCGCCCAGCACCGCCGCCTCGCCCGGCCGATCACCGAGCTGCTGCAGCGGGTCCGCCTGCGGGCCGGCCTCAGCTGGCGCACCGCCGTCGTGCTGGCCGTGCTCGCCGCCGCGGCCGTCCTGCAGCTGTTCAGCAGCGGCGGCCGCCTGGACGGCATCGGCCTGCTCGCCCCTGCCCTGTGCATGCTGGCGCTGGCGCTGACGGGTGCGAGGCTGCTCGCCCCGGCCGCGCGGGCGGTCGGCCGCTCCGCCCTGCGCCGCGGCCGTCTCGGGCTGGCCCTCGCCGCGCTGCAGGCCGGCCGCCGCCCCGCCGCGCAGCGCATGCTCCTGCTGCTCATCGCCGCCGTCGCGGTGCTGGGCTACGCGGTCAGCGCCACCGACGTGGCCGCCCAGGACCGCGACCTGGCCGCCCGGATCGGCACCGGCGGCACCCGGGTCCTCACCGTCGGCCCGGTCACCCGCCAGCAGCTGCTGCGCGCCGTGCGGGCCGCCGACCCGCAGGGCCGATGGGCGATGGCGGTCGCGCGGCTGCCCCCGGGCGCCCCCGACGAGCCGGCCAAGCTCGCCGTCGACGCCGCCCGGCTGCCGGCCGTGGTGGCGTGGCTGCCGCAGTACGGCGCCGTCGACCCCGCCCGCATCCCCGCCCTGCTGCACCCGCCGGCGCGCCAGCCGGTCGTCACCGACGACAAGGTGGCCCGCTTCGACGTGGAGGTCGCCAGCGCCGCCGACGAGCCGGTGCGCCTCAAGGCGGTGCTGGAGTCGATGACCGGGCGCGGGTCCGCCGTGCTGGACCTCGGGACCGTGAGCAAGGGGCGGTACACCCTCAAGAAGGCCGACGACGTGTGCATCGGCGGCTGCCGCCTGGCCGCCCTCAAGCTGAGCTCCGACCGCATCGGCGGGGCGTCGGTCGACGTGTCCGTGACCCTGCTGGGCCTGTCCGCGCCGGGCGCCGACCTGGCCGACCCGGCCCACTGGCGGGCGACCGGCGGAACCCTGTCGGCCACCGGGGCGGGCCTGCGCTTCGCGGTGCGCGGTGCGCTGACCGACGGCGCCTGGTTCCAGCCGGCCGACGCGCCCTATCCGCTGCCGGTGCTGGCCACGGTACCGCTGGAAGGCCGCCGCCTCGCCGGGCTGGACGGCCTGCCGACCGAGGTCCGCCCGGCCGGCCGCGCCGACGCCCTGCCCCGGGTCGGCACCGCGGGCGCGCTGGTCGACCTGGAGTACGCCGACCGCGTCTCCGTCGACGGCGGCGGCGCCATCGCGCCCGAGGTGTGGCTGAACGCGGCCGCCCCGCCCGACGCGGTGACGCTGCTCGGCACGCAGGGCCTCATCGTGACCGACGACCGCGACGCCGCCTCGGTCCGGGCCCGCCTGGACCGCGACGGGCCGGCCCTGGCCCTGTGGTTCCACCTCGTCACCGGCGCGCTCGCGATCCTGCTGGCCGCCGGCGGCATCACGCTCATCGCCGCCGTGGACCGCGGCGCCCGGGCCGCCGACCAGGCCGCCCTGCGGGTGCAGGGGCTGAGCCGGCGCGCCGCCCGCCGGGCCACGCTGTGGACCTATCCCGCGCTGGTGCTCGCCGGGGGCCTGCTCGGCCTGGGCGTGGCGCTCGCCGTGTGGCGGCTGACCGGCTGGACGCTGCCGGTGTTCGGCTCCCACGCCCAGCTGCCGGCGCTGCCGCTGCCGCACTGGCCGGGCCTGGTCACCCTGCCGCTGGCCTGGCTGGGCTGCGTGACCCTGCTGGCCTTCGTGGCCGCCCGGGCCGGCCGCCCGCCGGTCACCGCCGCGGGACGAGCGGGCGCGTGAACGTGCGCCCGCCGTCCTGCCCCTGGCGGTAGCAACCCGGGCCAAGGACATCAGCCCGATCCGGGAGATGGCCGGCGTCGACCGGCTGCTCGTCGGCCGCAAGTACCACGACAACGTTCCCGGCGCGACGATCGGCTGCTGACGCGATGACGACGCGGCAGTGACCGGCGCCGCGCGGGAACCGCTCAGATGATCCGGCCCGCGGCCACGGCCAGCGCCGGCAGCTCGTCGTCGTCAGCCCGGAAGCGGTGCAGCCGGGCGCGTCCCGCCTCGCCGCGAAGCTTGCCGGCGAAGCGCACCGGCACCACGATCGTGAGCAGGTACCCGGCGCCGTCGAAGCCCTCCACCAGCCAGGCGACCCATGGCAGGGAGACGGCGGTGGTCGGGCTCACCATCACCGGCCGCTGCCCGCCGAGGGTGACGTCGACGACGCCGAAGCGGGTCCAGTTGGAGAGGCTGAACGTGCGGCGCGGCGGGTCGAACGCGTACGGCACGAGGTCGGGCAGCCGGTCGCGGCCGAGCTGCTCGACGAGGCGCTCGTCGGCCCGGAAGCTCGGCGGCGTGACGGCAAGGTCGTCCATGGTGGCGCGGATCTGGGCGGCGAACTGCGCGGTCGTCGTCTCCGGGGCGCACGGGACGTACACCTCGCTGAGGATGTTGCCGACCACCGCGGGCGGCAGGTCCAGCCGGGGCCGGATGTTCACCGGCATCGAGATGTGCCGCACCCCGTCGTAGTCGTCGAGGTCCCGCAGGGCGGTGTGGATGTGCGCGGCGAGCACGTCGTTGGTCGACAGCCGGCGCCCGGCCTCGGCGGCGAGCTCGTCGCGCATCCGGGCCACCTCTTGCGCGCCAAAGTAGATCTGCACGGTCCGGTTCGCCCGGGCAGCCGCCGCCAGCTCGGCGGCCAGCGCCTCGGCCTCGGCGGGCTCCGGCAGCCGGACGCTCGGCATCCCGCCGTCGCTCGGCGGCAGGATCTCGTTGAGGTACCCGTCGCGGTCCTCCACGACGACGACCTCCGGCATCTCCCCGCCGTCGATCGCCGCCGACCACGCCTGCATGAGCAGCACGTAGGTCTGCATGTCGCCGACCGAGTGGTGGAACGAGGTGCACACGGCGGTGCCGCCGTCGGAGAACTCGGTGACCCGCACGGTCAGCAGCGGCAGCCCGCCGTCGCGCGCCTTCGTCGCCTCGCAGTGGTTGGCCAGCCCCGAGTTGGGCATCGCGACGCGGCTGACGGCCTCGGCGAGCGTGTCGTCGATGGTGTAGAACTCCATCGGTACGCCCTCGTCGCTGCAGACGATCTCCAGCAGGTCGCCGGTGGTGCGCATCCGCCCGCCGAAGACGGGAACCGCGGCCAGCGCCCGCGCCAGCCCCTTCGCCAGGTCGTCGGCCGGCAGCGGCCGGGCGAAGAACAGCACGATCGAGGCCGGGACGTTCGACAGCAGCGTGTCCCGCAGGCCGCACCGGATCACCGTGCCGGGCGCCTGGCCCGACGTGACGGTCCGGCTCTCGCGCAGTTGCGGCCAGCCACCCATGGATACCCCTCACGACGCTGCGGCTTGAAGCATTGATCTTCGTAAACCAAGCGCGGCCGCGGCATCGGCCGAGCGGACAGACCGGCGGCGCTATGCAGCCGGTGGTGCGGGAGATCACGCCGGGCGGTGCGGGAGATCACGCCGGGTGGTGCCACCTCCCGGCGGACGGGACATTTGGCCTGCGTTCGACCTGATGGGTTTGCCGGGCCGCGGTGGTTGGCCCCGCGACCTGACACAGCGTGAGGCGTGACAGCGACGCACGGTGATGCGATGTACGCGACACGCCGACACACCATCTGGTGTTTCGCTTTCTCGATTCCTCCCATATATGGTGTTGCCCGCAGCTGGTTCGCGCGTCCTGCCAGGACGGGCGTCGCAAGAGGGAACCCGGTGGAAGTCCGGGACTGCCCCGCAGCGGTGAGTGGGAACGAAAGCCGTCAACGAAGCACTGGACCGCACAGGTCTGGGAAGCGACGGCCGGTAGGCGACCTCGGTCATGCCCGCGAGTCCGAAGACCTGCCAGCGCACCGCGGGCCGTCCGGGCCCGTGGTGGTCGGAGGCCGCGCGGGACGGCTGACGCCAACGCCAGTCGACGGCGCCTGCCGTCGCCCGGTGGCGTCCCTGCTCGCGCGCCCAACGTTGGTCGACGGGCGACGAGGGGGACACATGACAGTCACGCAGGACAAGGCCGTGCCCGGCCAGGGGGCGCCGGAGCAGCGACGGCACGCGATGCGGGTCCGCAAGCGCAACGGCGACCTGGAGCCGGTCGACGTCAACAAGATCGTCAAGGCGGTCGAGCGGTGGGTCGGCGACCTGGACGAGGTCGACCCGCTGCGGGTGGCGACGAAGACGATCAGCGGGCTGTACGACGGGGCGACGACCGCCGAGCTGGACAAGCTGTCCATCCAGACCGCCGCGGAGCTGATCGGTGAGGAGCCGCAGTACTCCCGTCTCGCCGCGCGGCTGCTCGCGGCGTACGTCGACAAGGAGGTCCGCGGGCAGGGCGTCGCGAGCTTCAGCCAGTCGATCCGCTACGGCCACCAACTCGGGCTGATCGGCGACGAGACGGCCGCCTTTGTCGCCGCGAACGCGCGGAAGCTCGACGACGCCGTGAACCTCGACGGGGATCTGCGGTTCGAGTACTTCGGGCTGCGCACCGTCGCCGACCGTTACCTGTTGCGCCACCCCGAAGCCCGCCTGGTCGTGGAGACGCCGCAGTACTGGCTGCTGCGCGTGGCCTGCGGGCTGTCGCAGACGCCGGCCGAGGCCATCGGCTTCTACCGGCTCATGTCCTGCCTGGCGTACCTGCCGAGCTCGCCGACGCTGTTCAACTCCGGCACCCGGCACACCCAGATGTCCTCCTGCTTCCTCGTGGACTCCCCGCGCGACGAGCTCGACTCCATCTACGAGCGTTACCACCAGGTCGCGAAGCTGTCGAAGTTCTCCGGCGGCATCGGCATCTCGTGGACGCGCGTGCGCGGGCGGGGCGCGCTGATCCGCGGTACCAACGGAAAATCCAACGGCATCGTGCCCTTCCTCAAGACGCTGGACGCCGGCGTCGCCGCGGTGAACCAGGGCGGCCGGCGCAAGGGCGCGGCCTGCGTCTACCTGGAGCCGTGGCACCCGGACATCGAGGAGTTCCTGGAGCTGCGCGACAACACCGGCGAGGACTCCCGGCGCACCCACAACCTCAACCTGGCCAACTGGATCCCGGACGAGTTCATGCGCCGCGTCGAGGCCGACGCCGACTGGTCGCTCATCGACCCGTCCGACGCCCCGGACCTGCCCGACCTGTTCGGCGCCGAGTTCGACGAGGCGTACCGGGCCGCGGAGAAGCGGGCCGTGCGGACCGTCAAGGCCCGGGAGCTGTACGGCAAGATGATGCGCACCCTGGCCCAGACCGGCAACGGCTGGATGACCTTCAAGGACCGGTCCAACGCGCTGTCGAACCAGACCGGGGCGCCGGGCAACGCCATTCACCTGTCGAACCTGTGCACCGAGATCCTCGAGGTGAACAGCGACGAGGAGACCGCGGTGTGCAACCTCGGCTCGATCAACCTCGGCGCGCACGTCACCGCCGGCGGCGTCGACTGGGAGCGGCTGCGCGAGACGGTGCGCACCGCCGTCGTCTTCCTCGACCGGGTCATCGACATCAACTACTACCCCTCGGCGCAGGCGGCCGCGTCGAACCCGCGCTGGCGTCCGGTCGGTCTCGGGCTCATGGGCCTGCAGGACGCGTTCTTCACGCTCCGGCTGCCGTTCGACTCGGCCGGGGCGCGCGAGCTGTCCACTCGCGTGCAGGAGGAGATCCTGCTCACCGCCCTGGAGACCTCCGCCGGGCTCGCCGAGCGGTTCGGCCCGCATCCGGCGTTCGCCGAGACCCGCGCCGCCGGCGGCGTGCTGCACCCCGACCTGTGGGGCGTCGAACCGGCCGCGGCGCAGCGGTGGACGGCGCTGCGGGCCCGCGTCGCCGAGCACGGGCTGCGCAACTCGCTGCTCGTCGCGATCGCCCCGACGGCGACGATCGCCTCGATCGCCGGTTGCTACGAGTGCATCGAGCCGCAGGTGTCCAACCTGTTCAAGCGCGAGACGATGTCGGGGGAGTTCCTGCAGATCAACACCTATCTCGTGCGGGAGCTCAAGGCCCGCGGGCTGTGGACCGCGGCGATCCGCGAGCAGGTCAAGCGGGCCGAGGGCTCCGTGCAGGGCATCGCCGAGCTGCCGGCGGACGTCCGGGAGCTGTACCGCACGGCGTGGGAGCTGCCGCAGCGGGCGCTCATCGACCTCGCCGCCGCCCGCGCGCCCTACATCGACCAGTCGCAGTCGCTCAACCTGTTCATGAGCGCCCCGACGATCGGCAAGCTGTCCTCGATGTACCTGCACGCCTGGAAGTCCGGGCTGAAGACCACGTACTACCTGCGCTCCCGCCCGGCCACCCGGATCCAGCAGGCCACCGTGTCCGTCACCCCGGCCGTCTCGCTGATCGCCCCGACCGAGGCCGTCGCCTGCTCGCTGGAGAACCCCGAGTCGTGCGAGGCGTGCCAGTGAGCCTCCTCGATCCCGGCATGGACCTGACCCTGCGGCCCATGCGTTACCCCCGGTTCTTCGACCGGTTCAAGGACGCCATCAAGAACACCTGGACCGTCGAGGAGGTCGACCTGCACGCCGACCTCGCCGACCTGCCGAAGCTGTCGCCGGCCGAGCGGCACCTGGTGTCCCGGCTGGTCGCGTTCTTCGCCACCGGCGACACGATCGTCGCCAACAACCTGGTGCTGAACCTGTACCAGCACGTGAACTCCCCGGAGGGCCGGCTCTACCTGTCGCGGCAGCTGTTCGAGGAGGCGGTGCACGTCCAGTTCTACCTCAACCTCCTCGACACCTACGTGCCCGACGAGCGGGAGCGGTTCGAGGCGTTCGCTGCGGTCGAGAACATCCCGTCGATCCGCCGCAAGGCCGAGTTCTGCTTCACGTGGATCAACTCGATCCACGAGCTGCGCGAGCTCAGGACCCGCGACGAGCGCCGCGCGTTCCTGCTCAACCTCATCTGCTTCGCCGCCTGCATCGAGGGCCTGTTCTTCTACGGCGCCTTCGCCTACGTGTACTACCTGCGCTCCCGCGGCCTGCTGCACGGCCTCGCCTCGGGCACCAACTGGGTGTTCCGCGACGAGTCGATGCACATGGCCTTCGCCTTCGACGTCGTGGACACCGTGCGGGCCGAGGAGCCGGACCTGTTCGACGCCGAGATGGAGCGCCAGGTCAGGCAGATGCTGGCCGAGGCCGTCGACTGTGAGGTCCAGTTCGCCGCGGACCTGCTCGAGCAGGGCGTCTCCGGCATGTCGCTGACGGACATGCGCGAGTACCTGCAGCACGTCGCCGACCGGCGGCTGGCCGTGCTGGGCATCGCGCCGATGTACGGCAGCCGCAATCCGTTCGCGTTCATGGAGCTGCAGGACGTCCAGGAGCTGTCGAACTTCTTCGAACGGCGGGTCTCGGCCTACCAGGTCGGCGTCACCGGCACGGTCACCTTCGACGACGACTTCTGACCCGTTCCCCGGGTGGACCGCGGGCGGCACGCGGGCGGGTCAGCCGTTGGCGAGCTCGTCCGTGGCCGTGCGGCCGGCCTCCGTCGCGTTGCGCAGGAAGCCGGCCAGCAGGTCGAGCTGCTCGTCGGTGTAGCCGGCGCAGATGTCGTCCATGGTCGTGTTCATGCCGGCGTACAGCTGGAACAGCTCGGCGTTGCGGTCCTTCAGGGCGCGGACGGTCACCGCCCGGCGGTCGGTGGCGTCGGGGTCGCGTTCGCGGGTGATCCAGCCGCCCTTCTGCAGGCGGTCCAGGATGCCGGTCATGGTGGCCGGGTGCAGGCCGGCCTGGCGGGACAGGGCGGTCGGGCTCAGCGGGCCCAGACGGTTGACGAGGTCGAGGCAGTAGAAGTCGACGTCCTTGAGGTCGAGGTGGGCGCCGACCTGGTGGTTGAGCAGCGACAACTGGATGCTCAGCACGCGCAGCGACTCCTTGATGTCGTTGGCCGCGCGCCGGCGCCGTCGGGGCTCTCCCGTCATCCTCGATGTACTCCTCGAACCATATGTTCCCGGATCTGTATCGTATCGTTCCCGCGGTCAGCGGGTCTTCGCCAGGCCGAACGGGCGGGGTCGGGAACGAACCGTCACGACACGGTGAGCAGCGACTCGCCGATGGTGGTGCGGGCGTACAGCACCGAGCGCCCCGCCCGGTGGGCGCTGACGATGCCGGCGTCGCGCAGCGCGGTCAGGTGCTGGGAGACGCCGGCCGGCGAGGTGCCGGTGCGGCGGGCCAGTTCGGTGGTGGAGGCGGGGGCGTCGAGCTCGGTCAGCAGCCGGGTGCGGAACCGGCCCAGCACGGCCGCGATGGCCTCGGCGCGCTCGGCCGGGCGGCGCTCCCACAGCGCGCCGGTGCCCCGGGCCGGGTACGCCAGCTGCGGCGGGGACGGCGGCCGGGACCACGTGAGCACGCGCTTGGCGAAGACGGAGGGGACCAGCAGCAGGCCGGGGCCGGTCGCCTCGCGGGACAGGGCGCACTGGCGGCGTACCAGTCGCAGGGTGTTGTCGTCCCAGCTCACCGTCGAGTGCAGGTCGTTGAACAGGTGGGCCGCCCCGCGCTCGGCCACCTGCCGGGCGCGGTGGAACACGTCGGCGTCGAGCAGGGCCTTGATCCGGGCCCAGTAGGGGGCGATGGCGAGGTCCCAGTACGCCTCGATCTCCTCCGTCACCTTGGCCAGCTTCTTCTCGGGGTCGGCCCACAGGGTCCGCGGCCGGGTGGCCTTGCTCGCGAGGGTGTCGAGGTCGGCGCGCACCTGGCCGGCCGGGGTGGCCCGGATGGCGGCCAGCTCCGCGGCGAGGGTCGGCCCCGGTTCGGCCGGGAACGGGGTGAGGAAGTCGGGCAGGTAGGAGCTCTCCGGCGGCAGCAGCTCGGCCAGCCAGCCCGCATCGAGCCCGATGCTCGAAGCCCGGGGCCGGACCTGGTCGAGCCAGGGCTGGTGGACCGGGTGCGGGACGTCCGCGGCCAGCAGCCGGAAGCTGTTGACGACCTCCCACATCGGCGAGACCGCGAACCGGGTCAGCGCGAGATCGTCGGCCGAGAAGGCCAGCTCGGACAGCATCGCCCCTCCGTGGATTCGTTCCTGGCTTAATCAATGGTGCGAGCATAACGCGGCCCGCACGATGCCGATCATGTTCTCGACCTTCGCCGGGCTGCCCCGGGCGGCGTGGATCGTCTTCGCCGGCACCGTGGTGAACCGGCTCGGCTACGTGATCACCCCGTTCTTCGTGTTCTACCTCGGCGCCCGCGGGGTCCCGACCACCCAGGTGCCGATCGTGCTCGGCGCGCTCGGCGCCGGGAACCTGGTCGGCTCGGCGCTGGGCGGCCTGCTCGCCGACCGCCTCGGCCGCCGCCCGACGATGATGGCCGGCCTGGTCGGCACCGCCGCCGCCCAGGGCCTGCTGTTCGTGTCGCCGAACGTCCCCACCCTGGCGCTGTCCGCCGTCCTGCTCAGCACGGCGGGCTCGATGGTCGGCCCGGCCGCGAGCGCCCTGGTGACCGACGTGGTCCCGGCCGAGCGGCGGCGGGTCGCGTTCTCCCTGGTGCACTGGGCGGTGAACATCGGCACCGCGGTCGCGGGCATGCTCGGTGGCTTCCTCGCCGAGCGCGGCTACTGGCTGCTGTTCACCCTCGACGCCGCGACCTGCCTGGTCTACGCCGGCGTCGTCGCCCTGCTCCTGCCCGCCGCCCGCGCACCACGCGTCGCCACCCGGGCGGCCGGCGTCGGCTACGGCGTGGTCTTCCGCGACCCCCTGATGCGGGTCCTGCTGCCGCTGTTCGGCGTCGCGGTGATGGTCTACTCCCTGACCGAGGTCGGCCTGCCCCTGGCGATTCGCGACGACGGCCTGTCCACGACCGTCTACGGCCTGATGGCCACGCTCAACGCGGTCCTCGTCGTCGTGCTGCAGCCCATCGCCACACAGGTGTTCGCGGGGGTACGGCAGGTGCCGCTGTACGTCGGCGCCAGCCTGGTGATCGCGGCGGGCGTGGCCCTGACCGGCGTCGCGAACACCCCGTGGGCCTTCGCCGGCACGGTCGTGCTCTGGTCCGTCGGCGAGGCGCTGATCGGCGGCCTGACCGGCTCGATCGTGGCGTCGCTCGCCCCGGCCGAGGCCCGCGGCCGCTACCAGGGCGGCTACCAGTGGACGTGGGGCGTGGCCCGGTTCGCGGCGCTGAGCGCGGGCACGGCCGTCTACGCCGCCGCGCCGTCGGTGCTGTGGTGGCTCGCCCTGGCGGCCGGCATCGGCGCCGCCTTGGGCGTGGCCGCCCTCGCCCCGGCGGTCGCCCGCCGCACCGCCGCCCCCGCGAAGGAGCTCGTCGCCGTGTGAGGACGCCGCGCGCCTGCCGCCGAAGGGGCTTCGCGGCAAGATCGGCATAACCCGCCGTTCACCCGCGAGCCGCTGCGCGGACTTCGACGCCGTGCAATGGGTCACATCGGCGCCGTGACGGCCTCATGCGTGCGTTTCGCTATTGCATATCACTTGCGATACCGAAAGACTGCCGACGAGACCAAGGAGGCGGTCGTGCACATTCCGGACGGATACCTGAGCCCGCAGACCAGCGTCGTGTTCGGCGCCGCGATGCTGCCGCTGTGGTGGCAGTCCGCGGCCCGGGTGAAGAAGGTCGTCAAGAGCCGCTACGTGCCGCTCGTCGCACTCGGCGCGGCGTTCTCGTTCGTCGTGATGATGTTCAACATCCCGATCCCCGACGGCACCACCGCGCACGCGGTCGGCGGCGGGCTGATCGCCATCCTGCTCGGGCCGTGGGCGGCGTGCATAGCCGTGTCCATAGCCCTGCTCATCCAGGCCCTGTTCTTCGGCGACGGGGGGATACTCGCGTTCCCCGCCAACGCCTTCAACATGGCGGTGGTCCTGCCGTTCGTGGCCTACTGGACGTACCGGCTGCTCACCAGGAACGCCTCGCTCACCTCGGGGCGGCGCGTCTGGGCCGGCGCGGTCGGCGCCTACGCCGGGCTCAACGCCTCCGCCCTGGTCGCCGCGGTCGAGTTCGGCATCCAGCCCGACCTGTTCCACAAGGCCGACGGCACCCCGCTCTACGCGCCGTTCCACCTCTCGCAGACCATTCCGGCGATGATGCTGGCCCATCTGGTCATCGCCGGCGCGGTCGAGGGCGCGCTCACCGGCGGCGTGGTCGCGTACCTGCAGCGGGCGAACGTGCCGCTGCTGCGCATCAACGCCCCCGAGGTGCCGCTCACCGACGCCGAGGTGCAGCGCCGGCCGGTCAGCCCGGTCCGCGCCGCCCTCGTCACGCTCGGCATCATGGCCGTGGTCAGCCCGCTCGGCCTGCTCGCGCCCGGCGGCGCGTTCGGCGAGGACGCCCCCGAGGACCTCGACCTGGCCAAGTACAACCTCGGCGCGGTGCCCGAGGGGCTGCATCGGTACGCCAACTTCTGGGGCCAGACGCTGCTGCCGGACTACGGGGGCGGGAGCTGGTGGCAGTACATCCTCAGCGCCATCATCGGCGTGGTGGTCGTCGCCGCCGTGGTCTTCGGCCTCACCTGGCTCATCGGGCGCCTGCGCGGCGGCGAGCGGGAGGCGGCCGACCTGGACTCCCCGCCGGTGCGGTCGTGACCGCGCCCGCTTGGCTGCTGCAGCCCGAGGTCGGGCTGTGCCCGTGCGGCTGCATCGGCAAGCGGCGCAAGGGCAGCTTCGTGGCCAGGACCCTGGCCGGGGCGACCGGCGTGCTGCGGCAGGCCATCTTCTCCGAGGACGTGGCCGCCGGCCCCGGCCTGCTGCAGCGGCTCGACCCGCGGGTCAAGCTCGTGAGCATGGTCGGCCTGCTGGTCGTCGTCGCGCTGGTGCACTCCCTGCCGATCCTGGCCGGCGCGTACGTGGCCACCGTGGCCCTCGCGGTCGCGTCCGGGCTGTCGGTCGGGTTCTTCATCAAGCGGGTCTGGCTGTTCATCCCCATCTTCACCGGGATCGTGGTGCTGCCGGCCACGCTGTCCGTGGTCACGCCCGGCGACGTGCTGCTGCCGCTGTGGCACTGGCACGGGCACACCCACGGCGTCACCGAGCAGGGGCTGCACGGCGCCGGGATCATCGTGACCCGGGTGGCCACCTCGATCTCGCTCGTCGTGCTGCTCACCCTGACCACGCCCTGGGTGCGGCTGCTCGCGGCGCTGCGGGCACTCGGCGTACCGAAGATATTCGTGCTCATCATCGGCATGGCCTACCGGTACCTGTTCCTGCTGCTCGACGCCGTCGAGGACATGTACACCGCGCGCAAGGCCCGCACGCTGACCGGCGACGCCGGGCGCGACGGGACCAGGGCCGGCCGCCGGTTCGTGGCGGCCGGCGCCGGTACGCTCTTCGGCAAGGCCCACCAGCTCTCCGAGGAGATCCACCAGGCGATGACCGCCCGCGGTTACTCCGGCAACGCCCGGACGCTCAGCGGTTTCCGGCTGCGCGGCGCCGATCTCGCGTTCGCGCTCGTCGCCGCCGCCCTGGCCGCGGCCATCCTGGTCGCCGACTACAAGGTTGGACGATGACCACGGTCTTCGAGTGCAAGGACCTGCACTATGCGTACCTCGAACGCTTCCCCGCCCTGGATGGCGTCTCGCTGCGGGTCGGCCAGGGCGAGACCGTCGCGCTGCTGGGCGCGAACGGCTGCGGCAAGTCGACCCTGCTGAAACTGCTCGACGGGCTGCTCTTCGGCGATCGCGGCACCTTCACCGCCTTCGGCGAGGAGGTCACCGAGGACAAGCTCGAGGACGAGCAGTTCAACCACGGCTTCCGGGCCCGCGTCGGCTTCGTCTTCCAGAACTCCGACGCCCAGGTGTTCTCCCCGTCGGTGCGCGAGGAGATCGCCTTCGGCTGCCTGCAGCTCGGCCTGGACCGTGCGTCGGCGGCCGCGCGCGTCGAGGACGTGCTGGCCATGCTCGACATCGCCGACCTGGCCGACCGGGCGCCGTTCCAGCTCTCCGGCGGGCAGAAGAAGCGGGTGGCCATCGCCTCCGTGCTGGTCATGAACCCGGAGGTGCTGCTGTTCGACGAGCCGACCGCCGCGCTCGACCCGCGCACCCAGTTCTGGCTCATCGAGCTGCTCGAGCAGCTGCGCGGGGCCGGCAAGACCATCGTCCTGGCCACCCACGACCTGGACACGCTGCCCGACCTGGCCGACCGGTGCGTGGTCTTCAGCGAGCAGCACCGCATCGTCGCCGACGCGCCCACCGCGCAGGTGCTGGACGACCGCGATCTGCTGCTGTCGGCCAACCTCATCCACGGTCGAGCAAGCCTTTTAAGGAAGACGTAAACTTTCGCGCCTCGCCGTGCGTCTTTACTATGTGCGCTTCACCCCCGCCTTGTTGAAGGCCCACGCCATGCTTCGTGACGCCCGGCCCAGCCGGCGCTCCGTCATCATTGCCGGGAGCGCGGCCGTGCTCGCCGGCTGCACCACCGACGGCAAGTCGCCGCAGACTTCGGCGCAGGGCTCCGCCGGGCCGTCGGCCGGCCCGAGTGCCCCGCCGGTGACGGCGCAGATCACCGCGCCGGCCGACGGCGCGGCCAACCTGCCGGCGGCCATGGAGGTCGCGGTCGCCGTGGCCAACGCCAGCAAGACCGAGGTCGTGTTCCTCGACCCGGCCGGCGGGCGCATCGCGGCGGTGCCGCACCAGGTCCCGGGCTCGTGGGTGCCGGCCCAGCAGCTGCAGTACGGCACGGCCTACCGGGCCCAGGTCACCGCGACCGGCGCCGACGGCACGACGGCCACCGCCACCACCGGCTTCACGACCATGAACAAGCCCGGCAACCTGGCCAAGGTGACCACCGTCGTCACCGACGGCCAGACCGTCGGCGTGGCCATGCCGTTCATCATCAACTTCGGCGTCGACGTGGCCAAGGACCAGCGGGCCGCCGTCCAGCAGCGCCTCAGCGTGGTCAGCGAGCCGCCGCAGGAGGGCGCCTGGAACTGGTTCACGCCCAAGGAGGTCCACTTCCGGCCGAAGGACTACTGGCAGCCCGGCACCCGGCTCACCCTGCGCGCCTCGCTGGGCGGGCTGCCGATCGGCGGCAAGTGGTACGCCGAGAAGGACCTCACCGTCGCCCTCACGGTCGGCCGCCGGTTCCTCATGGAGGTCGAGAACCGGACCCACCAGCTGACCGTGACCCAGGACGGCCAGGTCGTGAAGACCATGCCGGTGAGCAACGGCCGCCCGGCCAACCCCTCGGCCAGCGGGCACATGATGATCATGATCAAGAACGAGTGGGAGTGGTTCGACTCCTCGTCCTTCGGCGTCCCGTCGGACTCGAAGGAGGGTTACCGCATGAAGGTGTACTGGCCCCAGCGCCTGACCTGGGACGGCGAGTACTTCCACTCGGCCCCCTGGTCCGTCGGCGACCAGGGCAAGCGCAACGTTTCGCACGGCTGCACCAACCTGTCGCCCGCGAACGCGGAATGGCTGTGGAAGCAGACCCTGATCGGCGACCCGGTGATCATCCGCAACACCGAGGAGCACGTGAAGTGGGGCAACGGCTGGACCGACTGGGACGTGCCGTGGGAGCAGTACGTCAAGGGCAGCGCGGTGCCGTACCAGCCCCCGGTGCCGCCGTCCGCCTCCCCGTCGGCTTCGGCCACGCCGTCGGCTTAGCTTCGCGGCTGGACGCTGTCTACCGGCCGGTCGCCATGACGCCGGCGGACAGCGCCGGCCCGGGTGTCTTCGCGCGCCTGGACACCCGCGAGGCCGAGCCCGTGCTGCGGGCCCTGCTCGAGCGGTACGCCGCCGGCGACGAGCCCACCCGCGCCGGGATCCGGCGCCTGTTCGACCGCTACCCGTCCTTCCGGTGGGCGGCCCACCTGCCCGGGGCGTGCTCCACGGCGGCCGAGCTCCGTGCCTACCTGATCCACCTCTCCGCCCGCGACCAGGGCGCCGACACCCGCGACGAGCTGCTGGCCCTGCGGGCCCTGTGCGACCAGGCCCGGCGGGCCGGCATCGACCCGAACCCGGTCCTGGCGGAGGTGGCCGCCATGTCCAGCGACGAGGACCGCTGCGGCATGGGCTCGATGCGCGCCATCCTGGCCGCCGGCGGTGACTGAGCGTCACCTGCATTTGGGCGGAGGTCGGTCAGGACGGCGGTTTGGGGTAGCAAACATTCCGTCCGTGCGCTCATCCGCGAGGGCCGGACCCGGTATCGCTGGTCAATCCGGCCCACCACCCGCTGCCTTAAGTGATCCGCAGGACGGTCGCGCTAAGCGTGGGGCCCGCGGATCGCGCTGCCATCCGGCAGTGCCGCGTACCCGTCCAGGAGGATGTCGACCGCCTGGCCGAACCGGGAGTCGAAGTCGAGCCCCGCGCGGGTGGCGATCACCTCGGTGAGGTTCGGGAACTCGGCTGGGTCGAGGTCGCCGGCGGGCTGATCGACGTCCGGCTCCGAGTCGTCGTGACCAGGCGTTCGCCCGACCTCTGCGAGGGTGTGCCCGATCGTGAAGGTGGCGAGCACGGTCACCACGTCCATGGCCCTGCCCAGGGCAAGCCCGGCTGCCCGCATCGCGGCGAGCCGGCGCTCGGACATGCGCAACGCCTGTGGTGAGTTCACCGGCCGGGTCGCGGCCAGCGGCAGGACCCCGGGGTGGGCAAGCAACGCCGCCCGTAGTGCATGCGCGAACTGGCGCATCCACGGCACCCACGACCCGGCCCGGCCTGCCAGCGGCTCTTCCAGGTCGGCGAACGCAATCTCCATGACCCGGTCAACGAGGCCGTCGAGCAGGGCGGCCTTGTTCGGCACGTGGCGGTAGAGCGACATCGCCTCGACACCGAGGTGTGCGCCGAGCTTTCGCATCGACAGGGCGGGCAGGCCGTAGGTGTCCAGGTACTCCAGCGCGGCATCGAGCACCCGTTCGCGGCTCAGACCGGCCTTGGCGCCGTTGCGTCGATCTGGCACTACGACCCCCTTGACTCATGCTTACGGCGTAAGCCACCATACCGTTCAATTGATGCTTACACCGTAAGCATGTGGTGCCCACCTTCCAGTTGCCACCGACCCGAACGAGGCTGACATGCTCGTGCTCGCGCTGACCCTGCTCCTCATTGCGGTCGCCTACTTCCTCGTCGCCACCCTCGTCGACCTGCACCCGCTCAACAACGTGCGGTCCGCCAAGCGCTCCGAGCAGCTCACCGAGGTCGCGGTCAACGCGCCGATCATGACGCTGCCTGCTGTGCTCCTCGCGCTGGCGGCGGCGATCCCACTGCCCGCGCTCGGCTACGTCGGCGGCACCCTCGAACTGCTCATCGCAGTCCACGGCATCGTGCTGTGGTGGATGCCCTACCTCACCGGCGTCGCGGTGCCGTGGGCGACAGCCGGGACCGGCGCGACCTGGTCCGAGCTGCACGCTCGCACCTACGCCGACACCCTCATCGTGCTGCCGCGCATCGGCGACCGCCCACGGCCCAATGTCGAGCACATGATCCTGCACGCGCTGTTCCTCGCCGCGGCAGCCTGCACCTTCATCGCGACCGGAACGCTGTGAACCCGCAGAGAAGGCCGGCGGCGCGAAGTCCACGCCTCCCGTCGCACGGTCAGCGTCCGGTGACGCGCTCCGCCTCGATCGTGAGCAGGAGCCGGATCTGGTCGCGCCCGCCGAACCACGGGTAGGGCGTGCCGAGGTAGCGGTGGGCGAGCTTCTCGATGTGCTCGACCGCGCCCTCCTCGGTCATGCCGACGACCCGGCCGCGCACCTGGAAGTACCGCCGCGGCTCGTCGGAATCGCCGATCGCCACGGCTACCCGCGGGTCGCGCTCGATGTTGCGCACCTTCTGGTGCCCGCGCACGGTATTGATCAGTACATGCTCGCCGTCGGTGTCCACCCAGGTCTGGGTGACCTGCGGCGACCCGTCGGGCATGAGCGTCGTGAGATAGCACAGACTCGGTCGTTCCAGCAGCTGCAACAGCGCCTCGGGAAGATCCACGCCCCGCAGGCTATATCCTGCCCTTCCCTTCCGCTCGAGGTGGTACGCAGGGTGGCCAGCTACGACGCGAGCTGTCCAGGTACGGCGACGCACCACGCCGGGCGTGGGACGTCCGGCCCGGCGACCGGCGGGGGTCAGGCGGCGGCGCGCAAGTGGGTGACGGCGTCGCCGGTCAGCGGCCGGCCGTGCCCGAAGCAGGCGAGCTCGGCCTGCCGCCGGAAGGACGCGGCCGCCTGCTCCGGGTCGGTGTTGAACTGAGGGTCACACGCGGGGCGTCGGCATCAGGGTCGGTGCCACCGCGGTGAGGTCGACGACCTGGACGGACGGGGCCACCCGGGCCACGGCGGCGGCGAACGCGGCCGGGTCGAGTGGGAAGCCGTCCGCCGAGTAGCTGGCCGCGGCCGCGTCGGACGGGACGTGGTAGATCATGCGCACCACGTTGGCGGGGACCCGCTGCGGCAGCGGGGGCGCGCCGTCGGGGGCCTGCAGGCCGACGTAGGACTGGGTCAGCCCGGCGACGCGGACGCGGTACAGATAGATGGTCGAAACCGCCCGCCAGGGGACCGTGTCCGCCGGGCGGTAGAGCGGCGGGCGGCCGCCGAAGCGGATCCCCTCCTCGTCGACGCGCAGCCCGACCTTGCGGGTGAGCGCGGCGTGGCCGTAGAGCGCCAGCACGGTGACCGACGCGGCGTAGCAGGCGGCCGCGACGACCGCGGCCTCGTCGCCGGAGCCGCCGAGGGCCAGCGCGGCGGTGCCGGCAAGCAGGCCGGCCGCCACGAGTCCCCAGACGGCACGGCTCACGCGGTACCGGACCTCGTACCGCGCGTCGATCATGCGCGCATCCTGCCCGATGGCCGCCGGCGGGACAACCGCGGCGGCCACCGGGCCGGGCGGCCGCGCCCAGCCGTCCGTCAGTGAGCAGTGGACTGGGCCAGCGTGGCCAGCCGGACGCGGGAGTCGATCTCCAGCTTCCGGAAGATCTGGCGCAGGTGGTAGTTGACCGTGTGGGTGGAGATGTGCAGGCGATGGGCGATCTGCTGATTGGTCAGTGCCCGGCCGACCAGGGTGGCCACCGCCGCCTCCTGACCGGTCAGCCGGGCCCATCCGGTCGGGCGCGCCGGGGCCGGGGCCGGCCGGCCGCGGCGCACCGCGTCGACGAAGACCGCCACCGCGCCCGGTTCGCCGGAGACCGTGACCGTGAGGCCGGCCGCATTGAGCTCGACGAGGACGTGCTGTTCCATCGGTATCCCCCCTATAGACGCCGCCGTCCGCTCGACTGTCTCCGGGGCCGGCGGTAAGGCGTCTGAGTGGGATCTGAAAGCGATGTGAATATCGACATCTCGCCTCGGCGGGGGCGGATGCGGTACATCTGGACCATGCCCGACTCCGCGGTCCGCTTCCGGCTGCTGGGGCCGGTGCGGGTCCTCGGCGCCGACGGGCCCGTCGACGTCGCCGGCGCGACCGCGCGCGCCCTGCTGGCGCTGCTGCTCATGCGCGGGGAGGCCGGGGCCGGCCTCGACGAGATCATCTCGGCGGTGTGGGGCGGACCGGGCGGCGCCACCCGGGACAGCGCCTACCACTACCTGTCCACGCTGCGGCGCACCCTCGCCGCCGGGGGCACCGGCGGGGAGCTGGAGACCCGCCGGCCCGGCTACCGGCTGCGGGTCGACCCCGAGGCGGTCGACTGGCACCGCTTCCGGCGGCTGGCCGGCGCCGCCCGGACCGCGCGCGAGCAGGGCAACCCGGCCGCGGCGGCGGCGCTTCTGCGCGAGGCGCTGGCCCTGTGGGAGGGCCCGCCGCTGGCCGACGTCGGCGACCGGCTCGAGCCGCTGCGCCGGCAGATGGCCGACCGGCGGCGGGCCGCGGTGGAGATGCTCGCCGGGATCGAGGCGCAGCAGCGGCGCTACCCGGTCGTGGTCGAGCTGCTGCAGGAGGAGGTGGCCGGCGGTCCGGTCCGCGAGGGGGCCGCCGCGCTGCTCGTCGACGCGCTCACCGCGCTCGGCCGGCGCGACGAGGCGGGCGCGGTCTACCGGCTGGCCCGCGAGCGCCTCCACGACGAGCAGGGGCTGGAGCCGGGGGCCGAGCTCGCCGCGGCCCACCGGCGCGCGCTGGGCGCCGCCCCGCCCGCCGCCGGCCCGGCCGAGCCGCCGATCTCCGGGCTGCCGCGCCCCGACCCGCACTTCACCGACCGCGAGCACGAGCTGCGCCTGATCGCCGACGCCGTCGGCGGGCCGGGCGGGCGGTCGCTGTGCGCCATCTACGGCATGGGCGGGGCCGGTAAGACGGCCCTGGCCGTGCGGGCCGCGCACGAGCTGCAGGCCGCGTTCCCCGACGGCGTCATCTTCCTCGACCTGCACGGGTACGCCGAGGAGCACGCCGCGCTCAGCCCCACCCAGACGCTCGACCGGCTGGTCCGGCGCCTGCGCGTGGACGCCGAGCGGATCCCGTCCGACCCGGGCGAGCTGGCCGCGTTCTACCAGGACCTCCTCGACGGGCGGCGCATCCTGCTGGTGCTCGACAACGCCCGCGACGCCGGCCAGGTCCGTGCGGCGCTGCCCCGGCCCGGCGGCTGCGCGGCCATCGTCACCAGCCGGCGGCGGCTGCCCGCGCTCGACGACGCGCTCGTGCTGCCGCTCGACGTGCTCGGCGAGGACGACGCCGCCGCGCTCTTCCTCGCCGTCGCCGGCGCCGCCGACCACCTGGACGCGGCCGACCCGGTGCTGCTGCGGGTGGTCGAGCTGTGCGGGCGGCTGCCGCTGGCGATCCGCATCGCCGCCGCCCGCTACCGGGCCACCGCTGACCGCTCGCTGGCGGAACTGGCCGCCGGCCTGACCGAGGAGTGTGACCGGTTGAGCGAACTGGAGGACGACGACCGGTCGGTGGCCGCCTCGTTCCGGGTGTCGCTGCAGGACCTGCCCGAGCCGGTGCGCCGCCTGTTCGGCCTGCTCGCCGTGCACCTCGACGCGACCTTCGACGCGCACGCCGCCGCGGCCCTGGCCGACCTGCCCGTCGGCGACGCCCGCCGGCACCTGCGCCAGCTCGCCGACCGGCACCTCATCGCGGAGTCCGGGCCGGGGCGGTACCGCTTCCACGACCTCGTCGCCGTCTTCGCCCGGCAGCAGGACACGGACCTGGACCCGGAGCCGCTGCGCCGCCTCGCCGACTACTTCCTGCACGCCGCCGACCGAGCCGACCGCCGGATCACCCCGCACCGGTACCGGGTGCCGCTGGAGCTGCTCGGCCGGGAATGGTCACTGCCGCCCCTGGACGGCTACGACGACGCGCTCGCCTGGCTCACCGCCGAACAGCGCAACCTGGCCCGCGTCTGCGTCGCCGCCGGGGCCGCCGGCCTCGACGACGTGTGCTGGCAGCTGGCCTACACCCTGCGCGGCTTCTACTTCCTCACCAAGCGCTGGCGGCCGTGGGTCGGCACGCACGAGGCGGCCCTGGCCGCGGCCCGCCGCCGCGGCGACCGGCGGGCGGAGGCGATGACCGCCACGAACCTCGGCCTGGCCCAGCAGGAGCAGGGCGACCGGGCCGGGGCCGAGCGGCACTTCACGCTCGCGCAGCAGCTCTTCGCCGCCGAGGGCGACCCGCACGGGCTGCACACGGCCCGGATCAGCCTGGCCTGGCTGCGCTACGACGAGGGCGACTACGAGCAGTTCCTGGGCTGGATGCGCCCGGCCCTGGACTTCTACGAGGGCGAAGGGGCCGAGCGCAACGCGGCCATCACCCGGCGCGGCATCGGCCTGGCCGAGGCGGCGCTGCGCCGGACCGTCGCGGCCGCCGAGTCGCTGACCCGGGCGCTGGACACGTTCGACCGGCTCGACCTGCGCATGGACGCGGCGATGACGTACAACGCGCTCGGCGAGCTGCACCAGGGCGCCGGCGACCCGGCCCGCGCCGCCGCCGCCTTCACCAAGGCCATCGCCGCCGCGGCCCGCTCGGGCAGCCGCTTCGAGCAGGCCCGGGCCCGGCAGCGGCTGGGCGAGCTGGCCGCCGCGGCCGGCGACCGCAGCGCCGCCCGCTGGTACTGGACCCAGGCCTGGGCCGGCTACGACCGGCTGCGCGCGCCGCAGGCCGGCGAGGTGCACGCCCTGCTGGCCGCGCTGGACTAACCGGGCCTCGGCGCTCAGCTCTCCATCGCGAGGCCGGCGATCGCGCCCCGCGCGTCGAAGCGGACCGCGACGACACAGTCGGTGACGTCCCGGCCCGTCGTGTAGTCGAAGCACGCGCAGCGGTCGGGTTCGCCGGGGTAGAGCCCGATGCGGACCAGATGCAGGCGCCGCAGGAACGCGTCCTCGTCGCTCGGCTCCTCGCCCAGGTCGTCGACGTGGTGCTCCAGGTACTCGCGCAGCACCGGGTCCTCGCGGATCGCCCGCCGGGCGGCTCGGTCGAACTCGTCCGCTTCGGTGGTGAACCGGGCGACGCGGTCCTTCGCCGCGGCGTCCGGCGGCGCGCCGTCGAACCACAGGTCCACGGCCACCGCGCGGCCCGCACACTCGATCGAGGACTCCCAGACGTTGCTCGTCACCCGCCCGAGCGTAGTACTGCCGGCGGCTCGCCCTGTCTACGTCCGGGGCGGTATGCACAAGAGCCGGTCGTGGCATGACGACGGCGGGCGGGGCGGCCGGGCAGCATCGGGGCATGTCCACGCCGTACCGCTTCGTCGTCCCCGTCCCGCGGCGCGCCGCCACCGGCAGTGTCGCCGCCGTCTACGAGCGCTCGTCCCGGGAGCTCGGGGCGCTGTTCGCGCCGCACCTGTCGGTCGTGCCGCGGCTGCACGCGGCGCTGTGGGCGCTGCTGCGCGAGTCGCTGCTGTGCGGCACCGCGCCGCGGGCCCGCAAGGAGGTGGTCGCGGCCGCCGTCGCGGTGGCCAACCGGTGCCCGTTCTGCATCGACGCGCACGGGGCGATGCTGCACGCGGCCGGCGCGCACGACCTGGCCGGGGCCGTGCTGCGCGGGGAGGCGCCGAACGATCCCGCCGACGCCGCGCTGGTCGCCTGGGCGGCGTCGACCAGGACGGCCGACCCGCTGCCGTGGCCGTTCCCGGCCGCGCTGGCCCCCGAGTACGTCGGCACGGCCCTGGCCAACCACGTCATCAACCGGATGGTCGACGCGCTGCGGCCCGGCTCGCCGCTGCCGGGCGGGGCGCTGCGGGCGCCGGCGCGCCGGGCGGCCGGGATGGCCCTCGCCCGGACCGCCCGGCGGGCCTGCGCGCCGGGGGAGTCGCTCGACCTGCTGCCCGCGGTCGCCGGGCCCGGGCCGGCCTGGGCCGCCGGGACGCCGGTCGGGGTGGCGTGGGCGGCGCTGGAGCTGGCCGCCGGCGACGGGGCGGGGCTGCTCGGCACCGCCGCCCGGGCCGCCGTGATGGCCGCCGTCGAGGGCTGGGACGGCGGGCATCCCAACCTCGGGCCGGCCTGGCTGGACGGGGCGCTCGTCGCGGTGCCGGGCGCGCAGGTGCCGGCGGCGCGGCTGGCGCTGCTGGCCGCGCTGGCGCCGTACCGGCTGACCGAGGGGGCGGTGGCCGCCGCCGGGCTCGAACCCGGGGACCTGGTGCGACTGCTGGCCTACGGGGCGTTCGCCGCCGTCCGGCGCATCGAGCGAGCCGTGCGCGTGATGGCGACGGCGTGAGGCCCTCAGGGCACCGGGGCGCCGGGGGAGCTCGTGCGGTACAAGATCGGTATGGTCTTGTCCCCGAACCACGGTGTCGAGCTCGTCGATCGGGTCATCGAGTCGGTGCGGGCCGATCCCGGGCGGCTCGTGCTGGATTACAACAAGTGGGCCGGCCCGTGGGTCGAGGGGGCACCGGCGCCGCTCGCCGGGGTCGAGACGTTCCCGAGCGGCCGTCCGGCGCCGGCGAGCCTGCGGCGCTGGCTCGCCTACGACAGCGGCCTACTGCGCCGGCACAAATGGTTCGACGACGCCGGGCGGCTCACGCCGCGGACGCTCGGCGAGATCGCACTCGAGGAGTACGGCGAGGCGTTGGGCGGCTTCTACGCCAGCCCGGCGCTGGCCGGGCGGTTCGCCGAGTGCTTCCTGCTGCCCGGCGGCAGCGACTCGCGGCGGGTGCTGGCCACCGGCGCGCCGGACGCCTCGGGGGAGTACCCGGTGTTCGCGCTCGACGTCGACGACCTGCCGTGCATCGAGCTGATGTACCCGGGCTTCGACGTGTACCTCGCCGACACCGCGGGGGTGCTCGGGGTCGAGCGCGGGCCGGGGTACTCGTCACTGGGCTCGGACCGGACCTATGGGCCACGGATGCGCGAGCACGCCCGCAACTTCTTCGGCGGCGAGTACGGCGAGGACATCGCCTCGTGGTGAGCGGGAGCCGCGCGCTGCGTGCCATCGCTCGAAGGCGCCCATCCGACGAACGACCACCCGGACCGACGCTTGGTTGCAACCAGATCTTGCGCAGCCCTGCCAACGCCTATCGTGCGGCGGTGATTTGTTCTCGGAGAATGTCACCATGGCCGGCGTGACGGGCGAAATCCTCGATCAGGAGCAGGTAGACAAACCGTAGGCTGACATCGCCGGCCCGGGGGTGCGCCCTGGTGTCGTCGAGCTCGAGCTCGGCGGCGATCACGCGGGAGCGCTTGCTGGCGCGCTCGAATTCGGCGATCACGTCGGCAAGCGTTTCGCCGTCGGCGACAACGAAACTGCCGTCGTCGCCGGTGGCGTAGCCGTCGCATGCGGACTCGTCCAGGCCGAGCAGGGTGCGTTGGAACCAGATGCGCTCGGCGGTGGCGGCGTGTTTGATCAGCCCGATCGGTGTGGTCAGTGAGACGACCAGGCGCCGCCGCGCGTCAGTCTCGGATAGCCCTCGCGCGGTGTCGATGAGCGCTTGCCGGTTGCGGTCAAGCATGCTCTCCAACATGAGACGTTCGGGTCCAATGGTCATTCGGGGCCATATGAACATGAATAGTCCAGCTTTCCGAGTTGAAAGGACATTGACGGATCGGATTATGGGCGCGTACTCGAGCAGCATGAGGCTCGATCGGACAGGGCTCGTCTCGATCGCCGAGGAGAGTACCGATGACCTCGGTGCCGGAGGCTCGCCGGAGAGGTAGGCGCTGCAGCACCACGATGCAAACGCTTCTCGGTCCGTAGCGAGAGGGTCCTCGGGGAACGCCGTGTCCAGAGCCGAGGACGAGCCGGATCGATCGCAAGGATAACGCCCAAGCCATGCGCGCGTCACGTGACCTGTACCGCGATCCGTTCCAGTGCGCTATGAGAAGAAGGCATCCCGAAGCCCAAGAGGCTTCCTCGACACCAAGATCGGCTCGGGCCACTCGGAGTTTGAGAGGCCGTCGCCGCGCTCTGCGAGGGTGTCGCCGGCTACCCGTTGCGGGGATCCGCGTGCCTGAAGGGTCGTCGGCAGCCGACGAGCCGAATCGATAGGATCGAACGCCTCAACAGCGAGCGGCCGAGCGGCGGGGGCGGGCAGTGGCGGGGGAATCGCACAACGAATCGATCATCGAGTCGGCGCACGGATCCGGGCCGGGCGGACCGTACGCGCCGGTGTCCTCATGAGGGCCGTGCACCTGCGGTTGCTGGCCGTCGGGGCCGTGCTGCTCGGTGGCGTGACAGGGTGTGCCGCCGATGGCCCGAAGTATCCGATCCTCGGCACGACGGATGTCTGCTCGCTGTTCGACCGTGCCGTCCTGACGGCCGCCGTGCCCGACGGTCAGGTGCGAGGGTCCGCCCTCGACGATGTCGAGGGAAGCAACGGCAACTATGGCTACTGTGAGTTCAGCAATGTGATGGGCACGTTCCCGGCCGACCGGGACTTCGCTGTCCTCCGGCTGGAGATCAGGAAGTACGCGTCCGAGGAGGACTTCGTCAACCGGCACTGGGCGCAGGACGATCTCGGGGGGACGTGCCAGAACTTCATGAACGGCGCTTATGCCGAGGGGGCGACGGCACCGGTCGACCAGTGGTGTGCGAGCACGCGGGAGGACAACGACGGCGTCCCCGACTACTACTACTATTTCGCGGCCCGCCGCGACACCGTGAAAGTCACCGCCTACTACGTGTACCCGCTGGCCAAGCCCGCGGCCGAGGTGGAGCACATTCATGCGGTCACGCGGGTCGCGGCCGAGAGCGCGTTTCGGTAGCCCGGTGCGACGCTGACTGCCCGGCCGGGCACCTTTACTGTGCGGGTGTGGCCGGGGAGCGGGTGACGGGGCGGCACGGAGGGATTCCGGTCCGGTGGTACGGGGACCGGGCTGCCGGGCGGCCGCCGCTGGTCTGGCTGCACGGCGGAGGGTTCGCGCACGGGGACCTCGACATGCCCGAGTCGCACGCGGTAGCGGGCGCCATCGCCGCTGCTGACCCACGCTGAGGACTTTGCCCGGCGTTCCCGTTCGACGCTGTACAGCAGGTCACGCCGCCCCCGGTCGCTGACCCGGCTCGCGGCGACGCAGACGACCAGGCGGTGCAGAACCTCGCGATGGTCGATCGCGAGCTGGAGCGCGGTGATCCCGCCGCCGGAGACACCCATGACGTCGACCGGCTGTCCGAACCGCTCCCGCAGCGCGATCGCGTGCCATCCGGCCAGTTCTGCGATGGTCGTGCCGGAGGGCATGCCGACGGGGCGGCAGATCAGGTGGACCGTGCGGCCCGACCCGAGCGCCACGGCGCGGGCCGACCGGGCCAGCGATCTCGGCACCTCCTCGGACAGGTCGGCGCCCCGGCCGAGACCGGGCAGGAACACCAGGGGCGGACCGTCCCCAGCGGCCGCCACGGACAACCCGTTGTTCAGCCGCTCACCGCGCATGCGATCCCCTTCGTTCCCCGGGCCGCGGCGGTCGCGGGCCGACACCCAGTATGGGATCCGGCTCCGCGCGTGACGTGCCGTGTTTCGCCCGTCCTCGACCGGTTTCTACCCGCGGGGAGCAGTCGAGGGCGAGTTTGACGTGCGCGGCCAGCGAGCGGTGGCCTATCGGGGCGGCGGTGCGAGTCGGCGGGTGACCCAGGTGCGTGCAACGCCGACAATGATGCCCGCCACGGCGAGGGCCATGACACCGCGTGCGAGCAGGCCCGCGGCAGCATCGGCGCCGCCCAGAACCGCGAGCAGAGGTCCCGCCACGGCGGCGAGGATCGCCAGGGGGAAGCCGAGAACCATCCGCACAGTGAATGGCGCGGCGGGCTCGAACACGGCGAGGAGGATCACGCCGAGCGCGAAGACGTTCATCGCTGGCACGACGGTCGCCTGCCCGGAGGAGTACCCGGCGTCGCCGATCGCCGGCCATGCTGCGTCCGGGGTCACGCCCACCAGGACGAACGCAATGCTGGCGTAGAGCGCCACCGCCGAAAGGCCGATGAGGACCCGGAGCCAGAGGCGGTGCCGGATGCGCAGCACGAATCCGATTGGAGGCCGCGCCGCGTCAGTTTTAGTTATAACCATGCAACTGTTGTAACGATACACGCAGCGATTGTCAAGTAACAACTGTTGTACCATGGCACGCATGGCAGGTGATCCCGCACCAGACGAGGTGATCGAGCGGGCGCTCGTGCGCATCCGGCGGGACCAGCAGGCGCGCCACCTGCAACGCCGTGCGGTACAAGGGGATCCCGCCGCGGCGTCCGCCGTGAACGCGGCACGGTTTCGCTACCTCGACGCCCTCGACGGCGCCCCCAACGGCCTGCCCATCTCGGAGGTCGCCGATGCGATTGGGGTTGACCGGCCGCGAGCCAGCCGTCTGACCACCGAGTTGGTGGGGGACGGCCTGGTGGAGCGCGACACCATGCCGGGCGACTCCCGCTACGCCCTGATCCGGCTCACGCAACAGGGCAAAAAACTCGTCGACGGCATCCACGAGACCCGGCGCCGGAACGTCGCCGAAGCACTCACCGAATTCACCACCCAGGAGGCACAGACCTTCGCGGCACTCCTGGAACGATTCGTGGACGCGTGGCCGCGTAACCCTGCCTGATCGAAGCCGACACGATGCACCGTCGGATCGACGAAACCAAACGACCGCGCCGTCGACCGGGCCTGTCAAGAAAACGGCTCTGGCACTCATCCGGATCGACGGATTGGGATGTCACGTCTTGGCAAGGATGCGTTTGCGGAGCAGGTCGAGGTTGGCGCGGCCGTACATGGCGCGTTTGATGGCTTTGGCTCTGGTGACGGCGCCTTCGACTGCTCCTGAGCTGTGGGGCAGGGTGAGGCCGTTGGTGATGGCGTCTTGGTCGCGGCGCATGCCGATAGCGAAAGATCGCAGCGCGGGAGAGTCGTCGTTCTCGATGGTGGTGAGCCAGCGCTCGAGGTTGCTGCCTTGCCGTTGGGTCATCATGACGGCGAAGGTGCGGACGTATTCGGCGGTGCGGTCGAGTTCGGGGCAGTGGTCCCGGATCTGGCGGAGACAGGCACGGTCGGCGTCCTTGAGCCGGTCAGGTCTGGTCATGATCCATCGGATGGCGTGGCGGGGCTTGATCGGACGCGGCCTTGGTTGCGGGACGTGTTGGTGGCCGCGGAATTGGTGCAGGAAGCGGCGGACGGTCAGCTTGCCGCCGCGGTAGCCCTGCTCGAGCAGTTCCCGGAACAGCGCCGCGGCGTCGGTCTGGCCATGGCTCCAGCGTTCGGTCAGGTAGGTCTTGAACGGGTCGAGTTTGGTCACCCGGTGAGTGGCCTTGAACAGCAGCTCGTCGAGGCTGCCGGCGCGGGCGAACCGTCTGACCGTTCCCCGTTCCAGGTTGAGCTCCCGGCACATCGCGCTGAGGGACTTGCCCTGGGCCAGCAGCGTCTGCACCGCCGCGTAGCGTTCCTGAGTCCGGGTGACCAGGCGCCGGTCTCGGCCGTGGACATCGCGGACTCCGTCGGGCGGCGGTGCGGTCTGGACTGGCGCCGGTTCGGTTTGCTCTTCGGTGGCGGGTTCGGGCGGGTGCAAGCAAGCCCGGTGGGCCAGTACCGTCTTCTCGACGGCCTCGCCGAGGTTGGCCCACAAGTGGTAGCGATCGGCGACCTGGATCGCGTTCGGGGCGCCGGCCCGGGCGCCGATCGTGTAGTTCCCGCCGCGGTCACGGCAGATGACACGCACGCCAGGATGGCGGCGCAGCCAGTCGGCGAACGTGTCTGCGCTGCGGTCGGGCAGCACGTCGATCGGCCGGTGCGTCGCCATATCGAGCAGGATCGGCGCGTAGTTCTGACCTTTCTTGATCGCGAAGTCGTCGACGCCGAGCACTTCCGGCGCCTGAAGGGGACGGTCCGGGATGCGGCGGATGATCCGCAGCAACGTCATCCGGTTGACGGGGACGTCGAGCGCGTCGGTCATCCGCGCGCCCGGCCGGCCGCCCAGCGCCAACGCGACGGTCTCCAAGACGCCGCTGGCCAACTGGGTCCGACGTGCGTATCGGGAGGCCACGCCGCTCTGCTCGGCAAAGATCCTCCGCTCGCAGCTGGCATCGGTGCAGGAAGAACCGGCGCACCATCAGCCGGATCAGCACCCGCCGCCCAGCAATCGCCAGGTCGGCCAACCGACGCCGATACCGGCTATGCACCCTCACGGACGCCCTGCGGCAGCTCGGGCACGATGCCGCCGACGCGACGCAACGCGCCTCCACCTGAACGCTCGACTCTGCCAGCACAACCCGGTCCACCACCACGCCATGCAGATGCGGGAACAACGTGCCAACAAGCTCCACAAGGGAACGATCAAACCATCTAGATCAGTCGATCACCGGACCAGTGCCAGAGCCCGTATTCCCCAGCTGTAGCGGTCTGCCGCTCACGTAAGTCGTGAGCGTCCACGGTGGCGGCCGCGGGTGGCGCAGAAGCCACGCCTGGTCTGCCCGGGGAAGGTGTCGTACCAGGTCGGCTCGCCGCCATCGCCGGTCCAGCGCAGCCCTTCGAGGGGGAACCCAACCCATAACTGCATCGGTCCACCGGCGCGCTTCTGGCAGTGCACACAGCTGCACACATGCGGATAGTCGGGCGAACCGGTGACGGTGAACCGGATCCTCCCGCATAGGCAGCCGCCGGAGCGGGTCTGTGTATCGGTCGTGGTCTCGGGCATCAAAGCAGTTCCTCAGCGTTCGACAAGATCGGATGGACTTGAGGTACTGCGCGATCTCGGAGTACGGCGCCCGGCGCACGGACGTCGAGCGGACTCCGGCTCCGGCAAGACGACGCTGGTCGAGGCGCTGCTCGCGGCGACCGGCACGATCGGCCGGCCGGGCGGGCGTTGCGGTCAGAGGGCGGAGCAGGAGCTCGGACGTCGCCGCGACGGGGGCACAAGCATGCGCTCCCGAGGACCCGGCCTGCCGCCGGCCGAGGTCAGCCCTCCTCCCGCTCGAGCTCCTCCAGCCACATCTGCGCGGATTCGTCGTTCCAACGGCCGCCAGGGTCGGCGACGATCCGCACCACCGCCAGGAGTTCCGCCTTCTCGGCCGCGGTGCGCTCGCCTGGGCGGTAGTAGATGGCCGCAAGCCCGTCCAGGATCGACGTGATGGACCAAGAGTTGTCGGCCGTTCGCGCCATCGCCAGCAGTTGCTTCCACGCGCCGGGCAGCATCAGCGCGCAGAACTGGACCGGGTCGCTGAGATAGTAGTGAGCGTCGGGACCGTTGAGCCTGGCCGCGGCCTGGATCAGGCTCTCCAGGACCTCCGGGGTGGTGCGGCCCATCCAGCCCAGGAGCGCGGCCGAGCGTCTGATGTCCTCGGCGTCACCGCCGCGCAACTGCGCTAGGGTCGCGGCGAACGCGTCCTCGTCGGGGCGCAGGAACTCGCACACGCCGCACGCGCACAGTTCCCGGGCGGCCTCGTAGGCGGCCCGCTCGTCCACGGAGAGCTCCTCGATCGAGAGCCGCTCGTCGTCGCCGTAGAGGCCGTCGTCGTCGACCTGCCAGAGCACGCCACGCAGCACGACGAACCGGTCGCCGGCCGGCGCGGCCTCGCCCCGCTCGGGCCGCTCCTGCGTGATGGTCACACCCAGGTCGCGGGCTTTCACCCGTACATAGGGCCATTCGACGGCGACGGCGAGCCCGAACCAGTGCAGCCACGCGCTTGCCGACCGGTGGCAGACGCCGGTCAGGTCGGGAAACCACCAGTACGCTGTCGTCTCCCCGGCATCCTGCGGGCTGCCGACCGGGTCGGCGTGCTCCAGGTAGGAGCGCAGCTCGTCGTACTGCGGCCCGACCGTGTAGTTGCGCACGAAATTCTGGACAAGGTTCCAGGTCGCCTCCCGGAACGCATCGACGTGCCCGTCACCGCTGACGCATATCGCATGACCCGCTGCTCCCATGGGCGGCCACAATAGCGATCTTGCGCAACCCCGGGGGTCCGGCAAGCCTCGAGCCCAGGGCGCCACCCCGCGTCCCGGTGGGTCATGATCTTTTCGCGGCGCCGCCGCAAGGGCGGTGGGCAGCAGGGGATCGTGGAGTTCTGGGCCTGGTGGGCGACCGCGCGGCCACGGGTGGAGGCGGCCATCACGGCGCGGGACGTCGAGCCGATCGCGCCGGAGATGAGCGCGGGTACGGGCCATCCATCCGGGGTTCTCCACCGCGCGCGAGGCCGGGAGCTGGGCGGGCGCGAGGCCGGGCACGCCCTGGTCGTGTCCGCCGGCGGGCAGGCCGAGCTGCGCAGCCTGGCCGCGCGGTGGCGGGCGCTCGCGCCGGACGGGGGCGACGGGCGATCACCGGATGAGTGCCAGAGCCGAATTACGTGAGCGCTGACACTGCAAGGTCGGCGGTGATGGTTCGCTGGTCCGTCAGGATGGGATGGCCCGGAAGGACGCGTCGCTGTGCCGTACGCGCAAACTGCGATTCCCGGCAAAACATGACAAAAAGCTCCACCGGGTCCGCGCACTGCCGGGTGGCCCGTTGGCATCCGTACCGGCATAGAAAGATGTGGATCTACTGGTCAGGTCGGGGGGCGGATGAAACGAACAGTGCGTGCGCTCGTAGTCGCCGCGGTGACCGTGGTGGCCCTAGTGCTTGGCGATCTGCCCGCGTGGGCCGCTACGTGGGTGCCGTGGGACGGCAACCACATCACCAGCCAAAACAACTGCCTGTCGCGCCGGGCCTACATCGCTACGACCTACAACATTCCGCCGCAGGATCTGCGCTGCCAGTACTACCCGCCGAACTCGTGCGGCGGGTCCGGGTACTGGCTGCTCGAGCTCGATGTGGACGGGATCGTCGCCCGGCGGGAGATCTCGGTGGCGCCGGTCCAGGTATCGTGGAGTGATCAACCGGTGGTCGCCGCCTGTTAGGGCCGGCTCGCTGCCTGAAGGAGTCGTGGTAATGGGTGCGGGGTGGGAGTTCCTCGTCGTCGACGAGGGTGACCCCGCCCTCGCCCGTGGCCTGCTCATCGTTTGGGACGGCAAACCGTGGCTGGTGGGTGACGGTGGTGTCGTCACGGTCTCGGATGGCTCCGTCACGACGGCTTCGTGCGCGGTCCGGCTGGACGCGAGCCGGTCGGCCGTCGATCCGCGCGACTGGGCGCAGCACTACGGAACCGTCGCCGGGCAGTGGCAGGCGGGGACGCTGGTGGTGTCCGGTGGCACCTGGTTCACGCCATGGGGCAACCCGGGTGCGGTGCAAGTCACGATCAGGGACGGCCGTGAGCGTGGCACTGTGGTCGGCAGTCCGGATTGGACGCCCAGGCTACGGCCGGACATCGAACGGTCCCTGATGCACGACGGCCTGCTCCTGACCCTCTTCCGGACCCGTGATCCACGCGGGGATGAGGGCTGGATCGCCGTCGCGACCGACACCGATGTGGTGCGTGCGGCGCTGCGACCGCAGTACGGTGACCGGCTCACCGTCGTGCAGAGTCGCTGGACGCCGGCGCTGCTCGACGAAATCACACACCTGTTCAGCGGCGCCGAGGTGTGCTCGATCGGCAACGGGCTGACCCCCGACCATCAGCTCACCGTCGCCGCGACCGTGCTGCGCCTTCCCTCAACGCTGGCCGCCCGGCTCGCGCCCTACCCGATGGACGCGATCTCCCTCACCGCCCTCGTCGTACCGGCAGGCCAGAGCAACATAGCGCAGCCACCGGCGGCAACCGCCCCGCGCTGAGCGCCGCGCACCATCGCGCGGCCCGTCGAGGCGACTCAACCGCGGCACGGGTACGCTCGACCGCCACGCCCTGGCCGTGTTCACCCTTGCCAACGCACCGATCGGCGCTGACGAGCTGCTGTTCGCCGACGCCGTCGTACGCGGTAGCGGGCGCCATCGCCGCGTCCGGGCGGCCCGTCGTGACCGTCGGTTACCGGCTGGTGCCGTACCCCGAGCCGGTGGACGACGTGGTCGACGCGTTTGCCGCCGTCCGGGAACGGGCGACGGGCGGGCGGGTGGTGCTCGGCGGGGCCAGCGCCGGGGCCTGCCTCGCCGCGGCCGCCGCGCTGCGGTTGCGCGACGAGCGCCGGCCCGGACCCGAGCGGCTCGTCCTCGCGTACGGCACGTTCCACGCCGCGCTGCCGGCCGCGTCCCGGGCGCTTCGGGGGCGCCTCGCCGGGCGGTGGTGGTGGCGGCAGACGTGGCGGCGGGACGTTGCGCGGATGAACCGTGCCTACGCCGGGGCGGCCCTGGCCGAGCCGCACGCCCTGCCCGGCGGGCACGACCTGGCCGGCCTGCCGCCCGCGCTGCTGCTCGACGCCGACCGGGACCGCCTGCGCGCCTCCGGCGAGCGGTTCGCCCGGGAGTTGGCGGGGGCCGCGGTACCGCATGAGCACCACGTTGTCGCGGGCACGCCGCACGGGTTCCTCAACCGGCCGGCGCATCCCGGGTTCGCGGCGGGCATCGCGCGGATCGTGGCGTGGCTGGACGCCACGGATCACTCGTCGTGGATGTAGATGCCGCCGCGCAACAGTGACACCACGGCGGCGGCCAGTGACAGGGCGGCGGCCAGCAGGAAGACCACGATCAGGCCCTGGTGGAACGGGCCGGCCAGGACGCCCGGCAGGTAGGTGCGGGCGGTGACGGTCCGGACCGTGGCGGCCGGCAGCCCGCCGAGGACGCCGGCCGAGGCGAGCAGGGACGTCAGCGGGTTGTAGCCGAGGAACGCGGCGAAGAGCAGGCCGACGGGGGGTACCGCGGCGACCCGGTCGATCGCCGGGGCGGGCACGGACTGGGCGGACAGGGCCTCGCGCAGGGCGGCCGGGAGGGACTGCGACAGGCCGGCGATGAGCAGGGAGAAGAACAGTCCGATGGACAGGACCATGCCGGCGTTCTGGAAGGTGGCCCGGATGCCGGAGGCGACGCCGCGCTGGTCGGCCGGGACGGCGTTCATGACGGCGGTGGTGTTCGGGGCCGAGAACAGGCCCGAGCCGACGCCGTTGAGCAGCAGCAGGAGGGCGAACGACGGATAGGCGAAGTCGACGGGGAGCAGCAGCAGGCCCACGAACGACACGGCGGTCAGCGCCAGGCCGCCGGTGGCCAGGGGCTTGGCGCCGTAGCGGTCGGACAGGTGGCCGGAGACCGGGCCGGCGCAGATGAAGCCCAGGGTGAGCGGCAGCAGGTAGATGCCGGCCCACAGCGGGGTCTCGGCGAACTCGTAGCCGCGCAGGGGCAGCCAGATGCCCTGCAGCCAGATGATGAGCATGAACTGCAGGCCACCGCGGGCGATCGCGTTGAGCAGGGCGGCGACGTTGCCGGCCCAGAACGCCTGGACGCGGAACAGGCGCAGGTCGAACATGGGCTGCTCGACGCGGGACTCGACGAGACAGAACACCGCCAGCAGCGCGACCCCGCCGGCGAGGCCCGTCAGGACCCACGGGTTCGTCCAGCCCTCCGCGTGGCCGGCGTAGGGCTGGATGCCGTACGTCAACGCCGCCAGCACCGCCGTCAGCCCCACCGCCAGGGTCAGGTTGCCGAGCCAGTCCACGCGCACGCCGGTGTGCTCCGGCCGGATGGCGGTCAGGTTGCGGTACGCCCAGAAGGCCCCGGCGACGGCGACCACCACGCTGACCCAGAAGATGGCCCGCCAGTGCCAGGCCGACAGCAGGCCGCCGAGGACCAAGCCGATGAAGCTCCCGGCCAGGCCGGCGACCTGGTTGACGCCCAGGGCGGTGCCGCGCTGGCGGGGCGGGAACACGTCGGTGATGATGGCCGTCGAGTTGGCCATGAGCATCGCCCCGCCGACGCCCTGGGCCAGGCGCCAGCCGATGAGCCACAGCGCGCCGGCCCGGCCCTCGGCGGGGGTGAGGGCGAGGGCGACCGACGTCGCCGCGAACACCACGAAGCCGATCCGGAAGACCCGCACCCGGCCGTGGATGTCGCCCAGCCGGCCGAGGCTGACCACCAGCACCGCGGTCATCAGCAGGTACCCCATGAGCAGCCACAGCAGGAAGCTCACGTTGCCCGGGGCGAGCGGGTCGACGTGGATGCCGTTGAAGACCGCGGGCAGCGAGATGATGAGGATGGAGCCGTTCACGGTGGCCAGGAGCATGCCGAGGGTGGTGTTCGACAGCACCGACCACCGGCCGGGCAGACCGTGGCTGGGCGACATGAGCGTCCGGTCTACCCGGCGGGTGCCGTTTTAGCGTTGCGGGCACCGCCGCCCGACCGGTTAGTTGTGGATGCCGGTGGCGGTGCTGTCCCGCAGGGTGGCGTCGATGTCGGTGGTGGTGCGGGTCAGGACCGACTCGACCTGGGCCCGCGGCACCGCGCCCGAGGCGTGCCACAGCTCGGCGAAGTCCTTGGCGATGACGGTCTCCACCGTGACCCAGGCCGGGACCGAGGGGTACATCTTGCCGTGGCCGACCATCTCGCGGAAGGCGGCGTACTTCGGCTCGGTGGCGAGCCTGGTGCCGGCCACGGCGTCGGCGCGGGCCGGGAACAGGCCGGAGTTCACGGCGTACCGCTGCTGGCTCTTCTGGCTCGTCAGGAAGCGGACCCACTCGAATGCGGCGTCCGGGTGCTTGGCCCCGTTGAGGATGGCCAGGTTGGAGCCGCCGAGGAAGCCGAACCGGCCGGCCCGGCCCGCGGGCATCGGGGCGGTCCCCCAGCCGGCCCGCAGGCCGGGGCGGTCCGGGTTGGCGAGGAAGTCGGCGATCGACTGGGAGTTGTCGATCGTGACGGCGCCCATGCCCCTGGCGAACGCGTCCGGCACGTCGGTGGAGGTCAGGGCCATCGCGGCCGGGTCGTCGTACAGCGAGACGAGGCGCTGGTAGTAGGCGACCGCGTCCACGGCGGCCGGCTCGGCCAGGCGGGAGCGGGTTCCGGTCTCGTCCAGCAGGTCGCCGCCGGCGCCCCAGATGAAGGGGGCCACGTTGTGGATGATGCCGAAGGTGTTCTGGTTGCCGATGGCCAGTGGGGCGATGCCGCCGCCGTCCGCCTTGATCTTCGCGAGGGTGGCCTCGAACGACTCCCAGGTGGCAAACGCCGTGTCCGGGTCCAGACCGGCCTTGGCCAGGACATCGGTGCGGTAGAACAGCGTGCGGATGTCGACCAGCCAGGGCATGGCGGTGATCTGGGGGGACCCGGCCGGGTGGCTGGAGCTCCAGCTGGCGGCCGCGAAGGCGGACTGGCCGCCGACCGCGGCGATCTCGGCCTTCGTGTACGGCCGCAGCGCCCCCAGCGCGCTGAAGCCCCCGACCCACGTGGTGCCGAGCTGGGTGACGTCCGGTCCCTCGCCGCTCGTCGAGGCGGTGCTGATCCGGGTCAGCGCGTCCTCCCAGACCACCCGCACCGGTCTGACGGTGATGTTCGGGTGTTCGGCGTGGAACGCCTTCGCCTCCGCGACCACCGCCTCGTCCTGGACCGGCCCGCCGGCCGGCATGTACCAGAAGTCGATGGTCACCGGCGGCCGGTCGGCGGCGTAGCCGAGGACGGCGGGTGCGGTGCCGGTGGCGGCCGCGCAACCCGTCACACTGAGCGCGGCCACCGC
The DNA here is from genome assembly GCF_040682015.1 of Dactylosporangium sp. NPDC051485. NCBI lineage: Bacteria > Bacillati > Actinomycetota > Actinomycetes > Micromonosporales > Micromonosporaceae > Dactylosporangium > Dactylosporangium sp. NPDC051485. Next base: position 37,424 of record NZ_JBFAZW010000054.1, on the reverse strand, counting down.
CGCGACTGCCATGAGCCTGATCACGCCGAGGTCATCGGCGGGGCACCCGGGCGGCTGAGGGCGACCGGGTGCCGAAAATTCCCGAAGTTCGCCCGCGCGGTGCCGATAGCGACTGACATGCACACGGAAGGGCGGGACTGGCTTCGGTGGCGGTGGCCGCGGGTCGTGGCGATCGCCGTGTTCCTGCTGGGCGGCGTCGCGATGGCCAACATCTGGCTGCACGGCGAGAGCCGGCAGCACGAGGTGACCCGGGCCCGGCTCAGCGAGCTCAACATGATGCTGCACGAGGAGAGCTCGCTGCAGTGGAAGACCCTCGCCGACCGTAACTCGCCGGTGGCCGTGGCCCGGGACCTGGGCACCCTGCGGGCCCGGGAGCGCGCCATCCTGCAGAGCCTCGAGGGGACGGGGGATCTCGGCCAGCAGGTGGACCAGTACCACGCGGTGCTGGACGAGGAGCTCGGGCTGCTCGGCGTGGGCAAGACGGCCGAGGCCAAGGCGCTCGAGCAGCGCGAGACCAACCCCCGCTTCGCCCGGCTCAACCTGTCCCTGCAGCACCTCGCCCAGCAGGCGGTCGACGCCGCCGACCGGGCCAACGGGTTCGCCAACCTGGCCGTGGTCGTCGCGATGGTGGCCGCCGTCGCCGCGATCGGGGTCCTGGTGTACCGCTTCGAGCGCGAGCACCGCGCCAGCCAGCGGGCCGACGAGGAACTGCTGCGCCAGCAGCGGATCGCGCTGGACACCCTGGCCGAGCACGAGGCGCTGGTGCGCCACCAGGCCTCGCACGACCCGCTGACCGGGCTGCCGAACCGGCGCGCCCTCAACGAGCTGTTCGACGCCGGCGCCGCCCCGGCCGCGCTGCTGCTGGTCGACCTGGACGACTTCAAGCCGGTCAACGACAACCTCGGCCACGCCGCCGGGGACGAGCTGCTGATCGCGGTCGCCGAGCGGCTGCTGGCCGCGGCCGGGCCGGACGACACCGTGGTCCGCCTCGGCGGCGACGAGTTCGCCGTGGTGGTCGCGACGGGAGACGCGGCCGATGGGGTGAGGGTGGCCAGGGCCGTCGTGGCCGCGCTCGCCACGCCGTTCGAGGTGGCCGGGAGCCAGGTGCGCATCGGGGCCAGCGTGGGCGTGGCGCCGGCCGACGGGCGGACCGGCGGCGGGGAGCTGCTGCGCCGGGCCGACCAGGCGATGTACCGCATCAAGCAGGGCGGCAAGGGCGGCTACGAGGTCTTCCGGCGCTCCACGCTCGCGGCGGCCTGACCGGCGCGGCGCGGGCGACGGGGCGCGAGGCGAATTTCATCCGCCGGAAACCACCACCACGCTGGATCACGGTAGATTCCCGGCATCCTTGACGACGTTGATCCCTTCATCGGCACCGCCGCGACCGCCCTGCCGCCGGCGCGTGGCCTGGCCGCGACCTGGTGGTGGCCGAAGCCGCAGGTCGGCAACACGCACCCCGGCGCGACCTCGCCGTTCGGCATGGTCTCCGCCTGTGCGTACTCCGGCGCGTACCCGACGGGCTACGGCCGGTACGCCAAGAACACGGAGGGCGTGCCGGAGGAGATGTTCGACCGGCTCCAGGCGTCGGGCTTCACCCACTTCCAGCAGTCCGGCACCGGCGCGATCCGCAAGTACTACAACTACGTCCGGGTCACGCCGATGGTGCAGCAGCTCGACGTGCTGGGCGAGTCCTGGCCGCTGCGCGACGAGGTCGCCCAGCCCGGCTACTACGCGGCCACCCTCGACACCGGCGTGCGCTGCGAGATCACGGTCGGGGAGAAGGTGGCCGTGCACCGGTACACCTTCCCCGAGCACAGCAACGCCCGGGTCGTCATCGACCTGTCCTGCGGCGGGCTGGGCATCGAGCTGGGCCGCACCGTGCCGCTGCGCGCGCACGCGGAGAGCCTCGGCGGCGGCCGCGCCCAGGGCACGGTGGTGATGGAGGGCGTACCGCTGTCCGTCGCGATGGAGCTCAACAGCCCCAAATGGCGGCAGATGCTGTGGTACGACCGCAGGCTCATCGACGGCGGCACGCGGCTGGACTTCGACAGCATCCGGCACACCACGCTGCGCCCGTTCGGCATGCTCTTCATCGGCCCGACCGGCGCCGGCCAGACCGTCGAGATCCGGCTCGGGTTCTCCTTGCGCGGCTGCGAGCAGGCCCGGCGCAACCTCGAGGACGAGTGCGGGACGAACGGTCCCGCGTTCGACACGGTGCGCTCCGCGACCCGCGGCCGGTGGCGCGAGCACCTCGGCCGGGTCCAGGTCGACGGGGGCACGCCGGCCCGCCGCACCGTGTTCGCGACCGCGCTGTACCACTCGCTGATCAAGCCGTGCTTCGCCGACGACGAGAGCCCGTTCTGGCCCAACGGCGGGCCGTTCGCGTTCGACGTGTGCACGATGTGGGACATCTATAAGACGCAGCTGCCGCTGCTGACCGCGCTCGCCCCCGACCGGGCCCGGGACCTGCTGGAGTCGCTGATCCGGGTCTGCGAGGAGGAGGGCAACTTCCCGATCGGCTACCGGATGGCCCGCGGCGCCGACCGGTTCTTCCGCCAAGCCAGCGCCCTGGCCCACACCGTGCTGGCCGACGTGCACGCCCTGGCCCTGCCCGGCCTGGACCTCGACTGGAACTGGGCGCTCGTGCACATGGTCGACGATCTTCGCCGGATGTACGGCGAGGACTTCTGGGAGCACGGCGTGGTGCACCCGATCAGCCACACCCTCGACCTCGCCTACGCCCACTACTGCACCGCCCAGGTGGCCCGGGCCCTCAACGACGTCCACCTCGCCGACGACCTCGAGCGGCGCAGCCGCCAGTGGACGAACGCCTTCGACCCGGGCACCGGCCTGCTGCGCGACTCGGAGTTCTACGAGGGCGGCAAGTGGAACTACTCGTTCCGGCTGCTGCACGACATGGCCGGGCGGATCGCGCTCGGCGGCGGCGACGACGCGTTCGTGGCCAACCTGGACCGCTTCTTCGGCTACGGCGCCGGCCCGGTCGTGCAGCCGGGCCGCCGCCCCCAGCCGCCGGAGATGGCGGCCGGCTACGCCCTGCAGCGCTTCGAGGGCCTCAACAACGAGCCGGACATGGAGGCGCCCTGGGCCTACCATTACGCCGGCCGGCCGGACCGCACGGCCGAGATCGTGCACTCCGCGCTGACGTGGCAGTTCGGCACCGGCCCGGGCGGGCTGCCGGGCAACGACGACTCCGGCGGCCTGAGCTCCTGGTACGTCTGGGCGTCGCTGGGCCTGTTCCCGGTCGCCGGGCAGAACCTGTTCCTCATCAACGCGCCCGCGTTCGCCCGCGGCGCGCTGAAGGTCAGCGGCGGCGAGTTCGTCGTCGAGACCTCCGGCCACCGGGGCACCCCGATCGGCGCCGACGGGGTCGAGTTCGACCCTCCGGCGCAGTACGTTCAATCGGTTACGCTCAATGGAGAGCCGCTCGACGCGACCCACATCAGCGCCGCCGACGTCCACCGGGGCGGCCGGCTGCATCTGCAACTTGGCCCCGAACCGTCCGCCTGGGGGCGCCGGGTCCGTCCGCCGTCCGCCTCCATGCTGGAGTCCAGATGACGTACCCCCGCCGCCGCCTCGTGATCGTCGTCCGCGCCGACCCGGTCATCTGCGGCCACTCCGGCGAGGCGCGCAACCTCGCCGAGGTCGCGCTGACCCGCGGCTACGACGACGTGCGCCTGCTGACCTGGCCGATCCCGGCGCTGCAGGCCGCGGGGCTGCCACTCAAACCGCTCGATCGGCTGCTGCCGTACTCCCCGGGCATCACCGTCGAACGCCCCGAGCCGGTCGGCGACTACCGGGTGCCGGACGGGCGCTACCTCGCCGGGCTCACCGGCCGGCTCGTCGAGCTGCTCATGGAGCCCGTGCCGACGACGTGCCTGTCGATGTACCTCGTGCCGCACACCCAGGTCGTCGCGGACGCGGTCAGCATCGCCCGGGCGGCCGGGTTCACCCCGGACGTGCGCACCGCGGCCAAGGCGGTCGGCTCCGACGTCACCAACGTCATCCGGGCCTGCCTGCGCGAGGGCAACCACGGCGCGGCGATCGCGCTGTTCACCACGTTCCTGGCCAACGAGCAGGTGGTGGCGGTCTCGGCCTACACCCGCGACGAGATCGTGACCGCCGCCGAGCAGGTCGACGCCCTGTGCGGCACCCGCCTCGCCGACCAGTGCCGGCGCCGGGTCACGATCAGCTACCCGCCGATCGACGTGTCCGCCTACCTGGATCTGGACCCGGCCGCGGTCGACCGGGCCCTGGCCCGCCGCGGGCTGCGCCGCGACGAGTACATCCTGTACCTGTCGCGGGTCTCCCGGGCCAAGGGCGTCTACGACCTGATCACCGCCTACGAGCGGATGCGCTGCCGCCCCGACGTCCGGCTCGTCATCGCCGGCACCGGCCCGGCGCTGGAGCAGGCCCGCGCCCTGGCCGCCGACGACGACCGCATCGTCTTCCTGACCGACGTCGACGACGCCGAGAAGCCCCTCCTCATGCGGGGGTGCGCGGCCTACGCCCTGCCGACCCGCCCGGAGCCGGACTTCGTGGAGACCTTCGGCATCGCCCTGGCCGAGAAGATGCTGGCCGGCGGCGGCCCGGTGATCACCACCCTGACCGGCGGCACCGGCGAGGCCGTCGGCGACACCGCGGTCATCGTCGAGCCGGGCGACGTGGACGGCCTGGCCGCGGCGATCGACCGGGTGGTGCTGGACATGCCGGCGGCGCAGCGCTCGGACCTGGAGCGGCGGGCCCGCGCCCACGCCATGTCCTTCGAGCGCACCGCGGTCTTCGACGACCTCTTCCCGGTCCTGGACGGCGTCGTCCGCCAGCGATCCGGGACATCGGTGCGGTCAACCGCCTGACCGACCGGCCGTCAGGCGGCCAGGGCCGGCTCCCGCGGCGGGGCGGCAGCGAGGCCAGGCCGTCGTGCTCGGCCGTGCTCAGGTGGCGAAGGCGAGTTCCCGCGGCGGGGCGGTGAAGTCGCGGGGCGGCAGCGGGGCCAGGCCGTCGTGCTCGACCCCCGCCACCGCCCCCATGGCGCCCTCGGACACGCCGGAGCCGATCTGGGCCGTGCCGGCGCTCGCCCCCGGCGCGGCCGCGATCATGCCGGCGGTGACCAGCTGCGGCCCGGCGACCACCACGGAGCAGGTGCGGCCGTTGCCGACCTGGCCGGACACCGGGCGTCCGACGGCGTCCCGCACGGTCGCGGCCGGGGCCGTGCCGGCGCCGCAGCGCTCACCGCCGAAGGCGGAGTCGTCGCCGAGCGGGCAGCGGCCCGCGTCGATCGCCGCACGGGCCACCTCGGGGCGCAGCACCGGCGCGCAGCGCGGCCCGACGCCGGGCGCCGGCCGGCCGCCGGCGTCGAGGACCCGGGCGACGGGCAGCGGGTCGCAGTGGGTGCCGTCGGCGGCCAAGGTGGCGTACGCGTTGGCCAGGTCCAGGGTGGCGGTCGCCGAGACGCCGAGCGTGAACGCACCCCAGTGGGTGCTGTTCGGCGACAGGCCGTACTGCTGGTCCACCGTGCTGCGGAAGGTGATGCCCAGGCGCTGCGCCATGGCGACCGCCTTGTCCGCGCCGACCCGCTCCTCGAGCGCCACGAAGTACGTCACCACCGCGTGGCCGAACGCGTCCCACATGGTGCGCCGCCCCGACAGGTACGCCGGGTCGCCGGTGTTGGCGGGGCACCAGTGCCCGCCATGGCAGGCTGCCGGGCTGTTCGGGTCGATGACGAAACTCGACTCGTACACCCGCTTCGTGTCGACCGCGTGGTCCAGCGTCAGGCCGCCCTCCAGCGCCGCGGCAAGCGTGAACATCATGAAGGGCGCGCCGGCCGCGTCTCCGGGCGTGTTCACGTCGCCGGCGACGAGCGCGTCCACCGAGTCCGGCCCGGCGGGCCCCGACGGCGGCCGGTCCGGATCGGCCGGGCTCGGGGATGCGGCCGGCGGGCGGCGGAAGTTGCGGTTCACGGCCATCGTCCTGACCAGGCCGGTGCCCGGTTCGATCGTGGCCAGCGAGAACACCTTCGGGTCGCGGACCGGCAGGACCTGGTCGACCCGCTGCTTCGCGCCGGCCTGCAGCCGCGGGTCGAGCGAGCCGCCGATGCGGTACCCGCCGTGGCGCAGGCGATCGAGGCGCTGCGCCTCGTCGGCCCCGAAGGCGTCCTGCGCCCGCCACCACGCGACCACGTAGTCGCAGAAGTAGCCCCAGTCGTTGACCGGCACGCGCAGGCAGCTCTCGCGCGGATCGTCGGTGTCGAACCGCGCGATCAGCGTCGTGTCGTCGGCCGCGTACAGCTCCGAGGCCCGCGGCTGCGGCGACGCCGGGGACGCGGCGGGCACGGCCCCGTCCCGGGAGCGCCAGAGGACCACACCCGCCACGGCGGCGAGCACCAGGACGACCGCCGCGGCCAGCGCGGCCCGCCGGCCGCCCGGCCCTGATCCGTGCGCCGACTCGATGATCGATTCGCTGCGTGATTCCCCCGCCATTGCCCGCCCCCGCCGCTCGCTGATCGAGGCGTTCGATCCTATCGATTCGGCGCGCCGGTTGCCGACCCTTCAGGCACGCGAATCCCCGCAATCCGCGTGGAGTCCTCGAGCCGACGCATCAGGCCGATCCGCCGGGGTTGCGGATCAGCTCGAGCAAAGCGGGCACCCAGTGCGCGCCGTAGCGGCGACGCAGCTCGGGCCGTTGCCAGTCCCCGCCGGTCACCACGCCGCGGCACAGGGGCGAGCGGCATTCGCAGCGCATGCTGAAGCCAGGGCCGGCGGTGCTCGTCGCGTAGTCGTTGGTCAGCTCCTCGTCCGCGGCGATGGGCCGGCGCGCGGCGAGGGTGTAGGCGTCGATCCACCACAGGTTCGGGTCGCAGCTGTGGTTACCCTTGCCGTTCGGCCGGCCGGGCGGCAGCACGAGGTGCAGCGTCCCGGTCACCGTGATGGTGTCGACGTAGGGGTGGCCTGGCCGCTTGGCGGCGGTGTCGAGCATGTCCTGCAGGGCCGGCCAGGTGACCAGGCGGCCGCCGAGGCGCGAGACCGCGGTGCCGGTCGCGATCGGCGCCCGGGCGAACAGGCCGGCCCCCTCGATCGAGGACTGACGCACCTCGGCATCGGGGTGCAGCCAGCAGTCGGGCTCAGGTGTGTCCGGCACCCATCCAGTCTGCCCGACCGGCAACCCGGGAACGGGGCCGCCGCCGCGATCGGCTTCCCGCCGCGAGCGTGTCCCAGGCGGGGTGCGGGTGCCGAACCGGCCGGCAGCGATCCAGGCCAAAACCTGTGCGGCCGGCTGCCAACCACAGCTGACCGCGGGTCGAGTCGCCCGCCCGGCGTCGACACCCTCCCGCTGGCAGTGCAGGTCGTCCCTGCCGACGCCCGGACATCGGCAGGGACGACCACCGCTCAGTATCTGGCGACGTAGAGGCGCTGCCCGGCCGGCCGGAAGCCGACCCGCTCGTAGACCCGCCATGAGTCTCCGCCGCTGGCCTCCAGCCAGGCCACCTCGATTCCAGCTCCGAACAGCCGCCCGGCGATCGCGGCGGTGATCGCCCCGGCTAGGCCCCGGCGGCGGTGGGCCGCACCGACCGCGATGCCGCCGACCTCGCAGATCCCATCGCTGGGCACGACCGTGCCACCACCACCGGCGTACCGTCCGTCGGTGGTGCGGGCGCCCACGAACACCCCGCCGTGCCGGCGGACGCGGCGCTGCCGGTCGATGGCCGCGGGGTCAGCATTGCCGGGCGAACCGAATGCCTCGTTCTGTACGGCGATCACGCCCGCGATCTCACCGTCGGACTCCGGGATGAACAGCTCGAAGCCCGCCGGAACGGGATGCGGGACGAGTGTTGCCGGAGTGCAGGTGAGGTACTCGTTGCGTACCTCCACGGCGAACCCGGCGTCGAGCAGCAGCTTCTCGAGCCCCGGGGCGCAGCTGGTGACGTACTCCAGCCGCGGCGGCCGGCCCGCGAAGGCCGTGACGAGGTCGACGACGTCGGCCGCGGTGATCTCGGCGCCGGGAACTGGCGTCGCGTAGTTGATGTGCGGACTATCGGTGCCGTGGTCCAGCCCAAGAACGAATGGGCCGGACTCGACGGCGTTCGGGCGGGTGGACAGGTTGGCGACAACGGCGCGCTGAATGCGCAGTTCCATGGTGAAACGACCCTTTCGAGGGTTCGGAAGAGAGGCGAAGTGACGGCAGACGTCAGCGGCAAAGGCCGCTGGGAACCGCGGGGATCACTGGCTTCACTCTCTCGAACACTCGGGGATCTCGCACTCGATGCGCAGATCGCGACGAATCTACCAGGCGGACGACTTCGGTGCGGGCTGGGACCGAGTCGCGCGGTGCCATCGAGCCGGGCCGTTTGTAGGAGCGGGTGCCCTCAGGGCATTCAGGTAGGGCGTGTCCTTGGCTTCGGCATGTGAGGCTGCGGTCGGGTGTGGTCGCGGGTGCGGTCGTACCGCGCGGCATCCACACCGAAGAACCCGGCCGGCCCGCGCTGCTGGTGCGACCTTGCGGCACGTCACAACTCCGCATTCAGGTTTGGCTCAGAGTGAACGCAGTCCAACAAAAGCACACAGCCTGGGTAGTGTCGATCTCGTGATCGCAACGCGGGAAGTCACGTATGACATCGACGGGCTGACGATGGTTGGTTACATGTCACGGCCTGAGGGCGGCGGGCCATGGCCGGCCGTGCTGCTTGGCCACGACGGAATTGGTCTCGATGACTATCAACGCGGCCGAGCCGACGACCTCGCCGAACACGGCTACCTGACCTTCGCCATGGACTACCACGGCGGCCGGACTTTCTTCGGCGAGCCGCAAGCGATGCTGGATCGGGTCCTGCCGCTGTTGAGCGACCCCGCCCGCATGCTGACCATCGGCCAGGCCGCGCTCGACGTGCTCCTCGCAGAACCCGGCGCCGACCACAATCAACTTGCCACGCTCGGTTACGGGGGCGGCGGTCGAATCGTGCTGGAACTCGCCAGGACGGGAGTGCCTTTCAAGGCGCTCGCCGTAGTCCACCCCGGCCTGCCAACCCCGCGCGCCGAGGACTGGACGAATACCGATGGGATCTTCCTGCTCTGCACGGGTTCCGAAGATCCGATCTGTACTCCCGCTCAAGTTCTCACGTTCAGCAGCGCGCTCCAGGACGCTGGCGTCGATTGGCGGGCACACATCTATGGCGGAGCCAAACACGCCTTCTGGGCCGTTCCGGCTCAGCCTGACGGGTCACCTACCGGCGGCACTGACCATCTCGACCCCACCGTGCCAGGCGTGGGCTACCACGCCGCCCACGCCGCGCGGGCGTGGCTGGCGGTTCTCGACTTGTTCAGCGAAAGCATCGGGGCCGCCGCCGGCGGCGGCCTGCCCTCGTAGCTGCTGGAGTATGGGAACGGGCCCGGCCCGTCACCCACCGCCGCCGCCCCGCCGCCCTGCTTGAGCGGCGGGGCGGCGTGGACGTCAACGTCAAGCGATTCACCGGACTCGTTGGGCGATCCTCAGCTCAGTCAGGTAGCGCTTGACGATGTGACCCCCGTAGTCCACGTCGATCAGCCGCGCGATGGAGTTCAGCAGTGCGTTTCGCTGCACGTCCGGCAAGGCACGGTGTCCGGAGTAGGTCAACAGCAGATCCAGGTAGTCAGCTGTCGAGTACGGCAGCTCCCACTCGTATCGGTAGAACTTCGCAGGCCCGAATCGCCCCGACGAGGTGAGCTCCCGATCGTCTTCGGCGATGTCACGAGCCGTCTCAAGACGCAGGCCCGGTGGGGTCGACGGATCGAAGCGCTCGTAGCACTTCTGGATCTCAACGAAGAATGCCTCGGTCCAGCTGCCGCCGGCGATGTGGTGGGTGCCCACGGTGGCCAGCAGGCCACCGGGACGCAAAGCGTCAGCAGACTTCGACACCCGCACCGCGGGGTCGATCCAGTGAAACGCGGTAGCGGAGAACACCACGTCGAACGGTTCACCGGGCAAGGGCCACTCCTCGAACGCCGCCGTAATGACCTCCACCGCGTCGAACGCGGCAAGATTTCGCCGAGCCACAGCCGCCATGTCCGAGCCCAACTCGACAGCCACGATGCGGTAGCCCCGCTCGGCCAGCGGCACGGTCGCCTGCCCGGTGCCACAGCCGATCTCCAGCACCCTTGCCCCAGGCGCTATCCCGGCCGCAGCGAGATCATCAAACATCTGCACCGGGTATCGAGGGCGGGCACGGTCATACCGCGCGGCGTCCTCGTTGAAGGTCTCTCGCAACCTCACGTAGTCATTGCTATCGCTCACCAACAGAGAGTACGAGCGCAGCTGCGAGGGCAGACACCCAATTCTCGATGCCAGACCGCCGACAGGCAACCCGCGCAAACGCGGCCGCCGCCGCGATCGGCTACCGACGGCCTGCCCTCGGCGAGGTGGTGGGCGAGATCTTCGCGCGCATCCGGGCCGGGGTGCCCACCCCAAGGGGGCCGAGCACGCACGACCTGGCCGACGGCCCTCGCCAACTGGAGTCGCGGGCGTCCGCCGGCAAGCTGGCCCCGTTGCCCCGGTCCGTCGTCGCGCCCGGATACCGTCGGAAGATGCGCGACACGCCCAGCATCCTGCACGTGGACCTGGACGCGATGTTCGCCAGCGTGGAGCAGCGGGACAAGCCGTCGCTGCGCGGGCGGCCGGTCGTGGTCGGCGGGATCGGCGGGCGCGGGGTGGTGGCGACCGCGTCCTACGAGGCGCGGGCGTTCGGGGCCCGCTCCGCGATGCCGGTCGCCGAGGCGCGGCGGCGCTGCCCGCCCGGCACCGCGTTCCTGGTCCCGCGCTTCGCCGCGTACCGGCGCACCAGCCGGGTCGTCATGGAACTGCTGGCCGGGGTGTCGCCGCTGGTCGAGGCGGTCTCCATCGACGAGGCGTACGTCGACCTGGCCGTCACCGATGTCACGCTAGAAACCCGGGCGGTGGCCGCGCTGGCCCGGGACCTCAAGGCCCGCATCAGGGCGGCGACCGGCGGGGTCACCGGATCGGTCGGGGCCGGCACGTCGAAGCTCATCGCGAAGATCGGATCCGACCTGCACAAGCCCGACGGGCTGACGGTCGTGGCGCCGGGGCAGGAGCGGGCGTTCCTCGGGCCGCTGCCGGTGACCGCGCTGTCCGGGGTCGGGCCGGCCACGGCCGAGCGGCTGCGGCGGGCCGGGGTGCACACGATCGCCGACCTCGCCGGGCTCGCCCCGGCCGACCTGCTCGAGCGGTTCGGGCAGGCGCACGGGGCGGCGCTGTACCGCCTGGCCCGCGCCGACGACGACCGGCCCGTGGTGGGGGAGCGGGAGGCCAAGTCGGTCTCGGCGGAGGAGACCTTCGCTGCCGACGTCGCCGACCCGGCCCGCCTCGGCGCCGAGCTGGAGCTGCTCGCTGCCCAGGTCGGCGGGCGGCTGCGGGCCGCGGGGCTGTCCGGGCGGACCGTCACGCTCAAGGCGCGGCACTTCGACTTCACCACCATCACCCGTTCCACCACGCGCGCCCAGCCCACGGACGACTCCCGCGTCATCGCCCAGGCGGCCCGGCGGCTGCTCGGCGACGTCGACGTCTCCGGCGGGCTGCGGCTGATCGGGGTGGGCGTCTCCGGGCTGACCGAGTTCGCGCAGGACGACCTCCTGTCGCTGCTGGCTCCGGCGGTACGGCAGGAGACGGCGCCCGATCAGGCGCCGGCCGAGGCCGCGGTGCCCGACCCGGAGCCGGCCCGGCCGGGCTGGCGCACCGGCGAGGACGTGCGCCACGACGAGCACGGCGCCGGGTGGGTGTGGGGCAGCGGGCGCGGCCGGGTGACGGTCCGGTTCGAGGGGCCGCGCACCCCGCCCGGGCCGGTGCGCACCTTCGCCGTCGACGACCCGGCGCTGCACCCCGACGACCCGCCCGACTGGCATGGGGACGAAGGATAGGTGTCGTCCCCATTTGCGGCGCTTTTTGTGGGTATCGCGGCAATCGAGCTACGTTCGCGGCATGCGACGCCGAAACCTCCTCACCCTGGCGGCCGCTGGATCGGTCGCCGGCCTCCTCCGCCCGCCGGCCGCCGCCGGCGCCGCCGAGGCCATCCCGGTCACCTTTCCCGCCCGCTTCGGCTGGGGCGCGGCCACCTCCGCCTACCAGATCGAGGGCGCGGCCCGCGAGGACGGCCGCGGCCCGTCGGTCTGGGACACCTTCTGCCGCGAGCCGGGCCGCATCCGCAACGGGGACACCGGCGACGTGGCCGCCGACCACTACCACCGTTACGCCGCCGACCTCGACCTCATGCGCGACCTCGGCCTGACCTCCTACCGGTTCTCCGTCTCCTGGTCCCGGGTCATGCCCAGCGGCCGCGGCGCGGTCAACCCCAAGGGCATCGACTTCTACCAGCGGCTGGTCGACGGGCTGCTCGACCGCGGCATCGCGCCCGTCGTCACGCTCTTCCACTGGGACACCCCGCAGGCGCTGCAGGACAAGGGTGGCTGGGAGAACCGCGACTGCGCCAAATGGTTCGCCGACTATGCGCACGCGATGTTCCAGGCGATGGGTGACAAGGTGCCGACCTGGCTGACCCTCAACGAGCCGAAGACCGTCGTCGACAACGGGTACACCTCCGGCACCCACGCGCCGGGCAAGCGCGACCGGGCCCTGGGCAACGTCGTCGGCCACCACCTGCTGCTCGGGCACGGGCTGGCCGTGCAGGCTCTGCGCGGTACCCACGGCAACTCCCGCATCGGCCCGGCGCTCAGCCTCTCGCCGACGTATCCCGCCGACGGCACCGACGGCGCGCGCCGGCAGGCGACGGTCGCCGACGGCGAGGAGAACCGCCGCTGGCTCGACCCCGTCCTGCTCGGCCGCTACCCCGCGGACTGGCTGGCCTTGCAGGCCCCCGACGCGCCCGTGCGCTCCGCCATCCGCGACGGCGACCTGGCCGTCATCGGCGCCCGCAACGACATCCTCGGCGTGAACTACTACGGGACCACCCACGTCACCGGCACCGGCGCCCGGGTCATGCTCCACCCGACCTCCCAGGCGACCTGGCAGGAGATCGACCCGAACGGCCTCTACGACCTGCTGACCCGGTTCCGCAAGGACTACGGCGACCTGCCGCTCACCATCACCGAGAACGGCATGGCCACCACCAACGCGATGCAGGACCCCGACCGCATCACCTTCCTGCGCGACCACCTGACCGCCGCCCACCGGGCCATCCAGGCCGGCGTGCGGCTGGAGAGCTACCACCTGTGGTCGTTCATGGACAACTTCGAGTGGGCGGAGGGGTACACGCAGCGCTGGGGCATCGTGCATGTCGACTTCTCGACGCAGCGACGGGAGCTCAAGGCCAGCGCGAACTGGTACAAGGGCGTCATCGCCCGCAACGCACTCTGAGCGCCTGCGGCGCCCGGCCGGCGGCGGCTACCAGCGCTGCACGGTGGCCGCCGAGTTGCGGGTGATGTACTCCGAGCTGGTGTGGTGGAACACCGACGACACCGCCACCCGGCCCGGGCCGATGAGGCGCAGCCAGATGTTGCGCTGGCTGAACGAGCCGCCCCAGGAGAACTTCGGCGTCCCCCGCGGGTACTCCAGGTGCAGGTGCGCCTGGACCGACACGTCGCGGTAGAGCAGCGCGCCCGGCTGCACCAGGATCCGCTCACCCGGCTGCAGGTCGCGCAGGAACGTGTTGCCCGGCGCGTGCAGCAGCAGCAGGCCCGGGCCCTGCTGGGCGGTGAACAGGTCGCCGAACTGGCCCAGCGGGTAGTGGGTCTCGCGGTCGTCGCCGGAGCCGGTGGTGTACCACACGCCGGTGTTCTGCCAGGTGTACGTCACGTTGCCCGTCGCGGTCAGGAACCGGTGCTCGCGGACCCACATGACCCGGCCGGGGGCGAGCGGCAGCGCGATGAGCTCGCCCGGCCGGTCCCCCGACAGGGCCAGCCCGCCCGGGCCGCGCGCCTCCACCATGACCAGCGGCAGGCCCGACAGCATCCGGTTCCAGCCGCCCGCGAGGGAGGTGTTGCTCAGCTGTACCGATGGATCCGTCCACAGCAGCGCGTGGTGCGCGAAATAGATCCACTCCGGCCCGGCCAGCCGGAAGTCGGCGACGGGCACGTACTTGCCCTCGACCTGCACGCGCGACTGCCCGAACTGGATGCGGGTCATGTCCTTGATCGGCGGCTGCTCGATCCAGCCGGACCGGGTGACCGCCCGCCGGATGTCCAGCGCGGCGCCGCAGCTCGGGCAGGAGGACCCGCCGGCCGGGTGGGGCAGGCGGCAGTACGGGCAGACGGTGTACCCCTCGGGGGTGCTCATCGGTGCGACCCCCTCAGTCGGCGTGGTGGTGCACGTACATGGACTGGATGCCGACCCGGCCGGGGCCGGTCATCTCGGCCAGGTACATCCCGCGGCGCAGCAGCCCCGTCTTGACCGGCATCTGCACCGCCTGCATGTTCACCGAGGCGTCCTTGTAGAGGAAGCCGCCCGGCTCCACCATGATCTTCTCGCCGGGCCGCAGCCAGCGCTCGAAGACGTTGCCGTACCCGTGCAGCACCAGCAGGCCGGGGTGGGACTGCGTCACGAACCGGTCCAGGTACATGCCGTTGCCGCCGTGCAGCACGTTCGCGAGGCCCTGGATCCGGATGAAGTCGTACCCGATGGTGTGCGTGGCCAGGACGAACGCGTGCCCGCGCACGTCGATGTGCACGCCGGGGGCCATCGGCAGCACGACCAGCTCGCCGGGCGAGTCGCGGGAGAACGCCACCCGGCCCGGCCCGTGCGCGAGGGTCAGCACGAACGGCATGCCGCCGAACACCCGCCGCGTGCCGCCCTGGGTCGGCATGGCCACGACCGGCGTCTGCTCGTCCTTCCACAGCAGCACGTGGTGCTCGAAGTAGACGGCGTCGCCGGGGGCGAGCGCCATGTCGATCACCGGCACCAGCTCGCCCTCGACCTGGGCCACCGAGTTGGCGAACCGGAACTCGGTCATGTCCCGCAGCCGGGGCGCCTCCCGCCAGCCGGAGTCGCTGACGAGATTCTTGACGTCCAGCGGAGCGCCGCAGGACATGCAGGACGCTGACCCGGGCGCGTTCTGCAGCCGGCACCACTGGCACTCGATGCGTTCCACGCGCGGAAGGTAGCAGAGGTGTACCAGAGGGATCACCGGGTACGTCGCGTCAATGACTGAGTGCACCGTCGGTGACTACCTCCTGCGGCGCCTGCAGGAGGTGGGCGTCCGCCACGTGTTCGGCGTGCCGGGCGACTACCAGCTGGAGTTCCTCGACCAGATCGAGGCCACCGAGGGCCTGTCGTGGGTCGGCAACTGCAACGAGCTCAACGCCGCGTACGCCGCCGACGGCTACGCGCGCCTCAACGGTATCGCCGCGCTCGTCACCACCTTCAGCGTGGGGGAGCTCAGCGCCCTCAACGGCGTCGGCGGCGCCTGCGCCGAGTCGGTCCCCCTGGTCTCCATCGTGGGCACCCCGGCCACGTTCGTCATGCGCCGGCGCCGCCTGGTCCACCACACCCGCGGCGACCGCGACTTCACCCACGCCGCGCGGTGCGCCGCCGAGTACACGGTCGGCCAGGCGATGCTCGACCGCAACAACGCGGCCACCGAGATCGACCGGCTGCTGGGCCTGTGCTGGCTGTGGAAGCGTCCGGTGTACTTCATGCTGCCCTCGGACGTGGCGACCCAGCACATCGACGCGCCGTCGGC
The DNA here is from genome assembly GCF_040682015.1 of Dactylosporangium sp. NPDC051485. Lineage (NCBI taxonomy): Bacteria > Bacillati > Actinomycetota > Actinomycetes > Micromonosporales > Micromonosporaceae > Dactylosporangium > Dactylosporangium sp. NPDC051485. The sequence continues at coordinate 21,733 of NZ_JBFAZW010000054.1, read as the reverse complement.
CCCGCTGGTCCTGCCGTCGCCGACCAGCGACCCCACGGACCTGGCCGGCTTCGTCGACCAGGCCAGGACCCGGCTGCACCGCGCCGCCTCCGTCGCCATGCTGGTCGGGCACGAGGTGGACCGCTACCGCCTGTCCGCCGAGGTGATCGAGCTGGCCGAGGCGCTGGCCTGCCCGGTGGCCACCCTGAGCAGCGCCAAGGGCGTCTTCCCCGAGCAGCACGACCTCTTCGCCGGCGGCTACGCGGGCGCCCTGAGCGACCCGGCGGTGCGCCGGATCGTGGAGGAGGCCGACTGCCTCATCGCCGCCGGGACGGAGCTCGCCGACTCGGTGACCGGTGGCTTCACCGCCCACCTGGCCCGCGGCCGCGTCATCGAGCTGCACCCGTCGACCGCCACGGTGGCCGGGGTCTGGCACGGCCAGGTGAGCATGCGCGACGCCCTGCGCGCGATGACCGAACCGCCGCAGCGCAAGGCCTTCCCGCGGTACCGCCCGGCTCCCGCGGCGCTGGAGAGCGCCTCGGGGCCGCTGTCGCAGGAGCGCTTCTGGCCGCGGCTGGGCGCCTTCTTCGAGCCGGGTGACGTCATCATCGCCGAGCAGGGCACGTCGTACTTCGGCAGCGCCGACATCCTGCTGCCGACCGACTGCACCTTCATCGGCCAGCCGCTGTGGGGCTCGATCGGGTACACGCTCCCGGCGCTGCTCGGCACGATGCTGGCCGCTCCCGACCGCCGGCACATCCTGCTCATCGGCGACGGCTCGTTCCAGCTGACGGCGCAGGAACTGGCCACGATCCTGCGGCTGCGCCTCAACCCGGTCATCGTGCTGGTCAACAACGAGGGGTACACGGTGGAGCGCTACATCCAGGGGCCGGAGGCGGCGTACAACACCATCGCCCCGTGGCGCTACGACCGGCTGGTCGAGGCCTTCGACCCGTCCGACCGGACGGTGACCCTGCAGGTCAGGACGGAGGAGGAGCTGACGGCGGCGCTGGCCACGGCGGCGGCGGGCCGCGACCGCCCAATCTTCGTCGAGGCCGTCATGCAGCCGCTGGACGCCCCGTCCTCGGCGGTGGCCGTCGGGCGCGCGTTCGCCGCGTCCGACTATCACCGGTTGTAGGCTTCTCGCACCCGAACGGCCGCAGTCTTTCGACTGCGGCCGTTTCCGTGTCCGCCGGACCACCGGCCGGTAACCAGCGCCGCATCGTTGACGTTTCTGTTACGGGCGCATGTCGGCGCCGTTCTTGACACGCTCGTCGGCCCTGGCCAAGATGTAGAAACCAAGCGCTTGTTAGGTTTTGAACCTGGCGACCACTCCACCCGACAGGGGTTTACATGGGCGTTTTTGCGACGGGGTACCGTCGTATCGTCGGCTGTCTGGCGCTCACGGCGCTCGCGGTCGCCGGCTGCGGCGGCAAGGCGGGCGACGACAAACCGAACAACGGGTCGGCCAGCGGCGCCCCGATCATCATCGGCATGGACGAGGACAGCACCGGCTCCGGCGCGTCCTACAGCACCATCGCCGGCAAGACCATCCGGATGGCGATCCAGGACGTCAACAACCAGGGTGGCGTGCTCGGCCGGCCGTTGCAACTCGTGGTCGAGAACGACGAGTCCGACCCGACCAAGACCCCCGCGGTCCTGCAGAAGCTCAAGAGCCAGGGCGCCAAGGCCCTGTTCCTGCAGAGCGGCAGCGCGGCCATCATCCAGGCCAAGTCCACCCTCACCCAGCTCGGCATCCCCGCCATCGCGCCGACCGGCGTCACCGCGACCCTCGTCGCCCCGCCGGACAACGAGCTCATCTACATGCTGGCCAACACGACCACCGACTGGGCCCAGGTGTACTGCGGCGCCTTCAAGGCCGCCGGGATCACCAAGATCGGCGTGCTCACCGACGACACCACGACCATCGCCGCGCTCGACAAGGCCCTGTTCGCCGCCATGACCTGCGTGCAGATCGTGGCCACGGAGAAGGGCGCGGGCAACGCCAGCGACCTGTCCGCCCAGGTGGCCCGGCTCAAGAACGCCAAGCCCGACGCGGTGCTGGTGACCAGCGTCGGCGGCGCGTTCGAGGTGCTGGCCCAGAACACCCTCGGCAGCCAGATGGCCGGCACCAAGCGCTTCTCGCTCGCCTCCATCGGCAACCAGCCTTCCTCCTGGAAGCTCGCCGCGCCCGGCGCGCTCAACGGGCTGATCTTCATGGGCTCCATCAACAACGAGAACCCGCGCACCCAGGCGCTGGTGAAGATGTTGCAGGAGAAGAACGGCAAGGACTACGACATCACCGCGTACGACGCGCAGGCGTGGGACTCGGTGCACCTGCTCAAGCAGGCCATCGAGAAGGCCGGCGGGGTCGACGACCCGAAGAAGCTCAACGAGGCCATCCAGAGCATCAAGGGCTACCCGGCGACGTTCGGTCAGGCCAACTTCACGTTGAGCTTCGGCGCCGACAAGCACCTGGGCGCGGATGGGCCGTGCGGCCTGTCTCTGGTCGAGTTCGGCTCGGACAACAAGCCGAAAGGCCCCTGGGCGACCTTCCAGCCCCCGTGTACCAAGTAACGACCAGCGCGCCACCGAAGACAGAAAGAAGGCGACGTCGTGGGCCAGATGCAGCTGTGGTTGTCCGCGCTGGAGATGGGATGCTTCTTCGGCCTGCTAGCGCTGGCCTATTACCTGGTGCTCGTCGGCGCGGGGTTCTTCAACTTCGCGATCGGGCCCTACGCCATGGTCGGCGGCCTGTGCACCTCGTACCTCGTGCTCTACGAGGACATGAACGTGTGGGCCGCCGCCGCGGTGGGCGTGCTCGCGGCGGCCGCCCTGGCCGTCGTCACGGAGCTGGCGGTGGTACGACAGGTGCAGCGGCGAGCCGGCCGGGGTGAACTGCCGGCGCTGGTCGCTGTGGCCGCGGTGCTCTTCGCCATCCAGCAACTCGGCGGGTATCTCTTCGGCTACACCACCCTGCCGGGCCAGAACCTGTTCACGTTCGACCCGGTGCCGATCGGCGACACGATCGCCCAGCCGAGCACGGTGGTGCTGCTCGGGTTCACCGTGGTGGCCTTCACCGCCGCCGCGCTGTGGATTCGCGCCACCCGCACCGGCCGGCTGCTGCGGGCGGTCGGCGACAGCACCCACGCGGCCGGGCTGCTGGGCCTTCCGGTGAACCGGATCCGGCTCATCGCGTTCCTGGTCTCCGGGCTGCTCGCCGGGATCACCGGCCTGCTGTTCGCGCCCAAGGCCGGGGTCAGCTCGCTGTCCGGGCTGAGCTGGGCGCTGTCGGGCTTCCTGGCCATGGTGGTCGGAGGCACCGGCTCGGTGTGGGCCCCGCTGGCCGGCGGGCTGCTGCTCGGCCTGGTGGAGGTTTTCGTGCCGTACTACTTCGGCGGCCAGTCGCACGTCTACGGCCTGCTGCTGGTGGCTTTGTTGTTCTTCGCCTTCAAGCCAAGCGGGCTGTTCGTCAGAAGGATTCGCGCATGAAGCGGGTACCGGGCTCCTCCGGTTTGGTCTTCGGCATCGTCGGGGCGGCCCTGATCCTCGCCTGGGTCGGCGCCGACGGCTACCGGCAGACCCTCATCACCACCACGGCCACCTACGCGCTCATCGCGCTGGGGATGTACGTGCCGTACCTCATGGCCGGCTCCCTGTCCATGGCATACGGCGCCTACGCGGGCATCGGCGGCTACGCGGTCGGGCTGCTCTCGGCCCGCACCGGCCTGCCGATGGCGCTCGCGTGGGTGGCCGGCCCGGTCGTCGCGGCGGCCGTCGCCGTGCTGCTCGGCCTGGCCACCCGCCGGCTGTCCGGCTTCTTCCTGGCCGCGGTGACGCTGCTGTTCGGCATGGCGTTCACCGCGCTGCTGGTCGACGCCGAGGACCTCTCCGGCGGCTCCGGCGGCCTCGGCTCGCTGCGGCGGCTCAACCTGTTCGGCTGGGAGCCGTCGCACTACCAGATCGTGGTCGGCTCGGTCGTGGTCGTCTGCGTCATCGCGTTCCTGCTCGACCGGCTGCGGATGTCGCCGTGGGGCGTGATCGTGCGGACCATGCGCGATGCGCCCCGCGCCGTCGAGGCGGCCGGGGTGCGGGTCCCGGTGATGAACCTCGTGGCGCTGGCCATCGGCGCCGCGATCGCGGCCGTCGGCGGCGGGCTGTTCACCTACTCGGCCGGCAGCGTCACCCCGGACACCTTCACGCTCAACCTGGTGTTCCTGGCGATCTTCATGCCCCTCATCGGCGGCTCCGCCACCCCGTGGGGCGCGGTGCTCGGCGCGGTCATCGCCGTCGAGCTGACCCTGAACTTCCCGGTCATCGAGACCAGCGGCACGCTCATCCTCGCCCTCGGGGTGCTCGTCATCCTGTTGCTCGCCCCGCAGGGCGTGATCGGCTACGCGAGCCGCCTGGTCCGTCTCGGTGCTCGATTCGTGGGAGGCCGACGTGGCTGAGACCCTCCTGGTCGGCGAGGGCCTGACCAAACGCTACGGCGGTGTGACCGCCCTGCAGGACGTGTCGTTCACGCTCGCGGCCGGCGAGATCCTCGGACTCGTCGGGCCCAACGGCGCCGGCAAGACGACCCTCGTCGACCTCATCTCCGGCGCCCAGCCGGCCACCGAGGGCAGCCTCACCCTGCGGGGCCAGCGGCTGACCGGCTCCGCCGCCCGGCGGGCCAAGGCCGGGCTGGCCCGCACGTTCCAGTACCCCCAACTGGCTCTGGAGCTGAGCGTCGCCGACAACCTGCTCCTCGGCCGGGCGGCCCGCCGCCACGGCAGCGTCGGGAAGATGATCGCGGGCGCCTTCGCCGGCGCGTTGCGCCCGCACCCGGCGGGCGACGCGGAAACGGTCCGCTCGCTCGCCGACGAGCTCGGCATCGACCGGCTCGACCGCCCGGCCGGCGACCTGTCCCTCGGCGAGCAGCGCCTCGTCGAGGTCGGCCGTGCCCTGGGCCAGGACCCGCTCGTGCTGCTGCTCGACGAGCCCTTCGCCGGCTCCGACGCGGGCGGCGTGCACGGCATCGTCGAGGTGATCCGCACCGTGCAGCGGCGTGGCCACGCCGTCATTCTCGTGGACCACAACGTCGATCTCGTCGCCGGCCTGGTCGACCGCATCATGCTGCTCGACCGCGGCCGCAACGTGTTCGACGGCGATCCGCGCGAGTGCCTCGCCAGCCCGCAGATGCAGCAGGTGTACTTCGGGGTCGCCGAACCTTCGGATGAGGACGTTTCCCATGTCGTCTCATGAACTGCGCCTGGAATCGCTGACCGTCCGCTACGGCCACGCCGGCGCCCTCACCGGCCTGGACCTGACGGCTCCCGGCGGTGTGGTGACCGCCCTCGTCGGCCCGAACGGTGCGGGCAAGAGCAGCGCGCTGCTGGCCGCTTACGGTTCGGTGCCGTCGACCGGCCGCGTGTACCTCGACGGCGAGGACGTCAGCCGCCTGAAGCCCGCGGCCCGCGCCCGCGCCGGCCTGGCCATCGTCCCGCAGGGCCGCCAGCTGTTCCCCAAGCTGAACGTGGCCGACAACCTGCAGGTGATGGCCGAGCTGCTGAAGCTGCCCCGCTCCGCCGTCGACAACGCGCTCGACCGCTTCCCGATCCTGCGCACCCGCCTGCGCAGCCTGGTCGGCGTGCTCTCCGGCGGCGAGCAGCAGATGCTGGTCGTGTCCCGGGCCCTCATGGGCTCCCCGCGGGTGCTGCTGCTCGACGAGATGATGACCGGCCTGGCCCCGCTCGTGGTCCAGGAACTGCTGCGCACGGTCACCCAGCTGGCCGGCGAGGGCGTCGCGGTCCTCATGGCCGAGCCGGCCCTGGGCGCGGTCCGCGGCGCCGTGGAGCGCGGCTACGTGCTGGTCCGCGGCGAGGTCGTGGCCGCGAGCGAGGACGGCGGCAAGGCGCTGGACGCGGCCTACCAGGCCAAGATGGGCGTGCTGAAGACCGCCGTGGGGTAGACGGCCCTTCCGCGCGGCGCTCCCTCCCCCCATCGGGTATGTTGACATCAATCAATGTACTCGTGGGGGGAGGACGCCATGCGCAACGTGCACGTCGTCGGGCGGCGGGTGCTCGCCACCATCATCGACCTCGTCGTCGCCGGGCTGTTCGGCGCCGCCCTGCTGCCGGTCTTCGGCGAGGACATGCAGGCGGGGGACTTCAGCTACACCGCGCTGAGCAACACCGGCAGGTTCGTGGTGCTGCTCTTCATCATCGTGTACCACGGGGTGCTGGAAGGGATCACCGGCCGCACGCTGGGCAAGCTGGCGACCGGCATCCGCGTGGTCGACGAGGCCACCGGCGCCACGCCCGGGCTCGGCAAGGCCTTCCTCCGCAACGTGCTGCTCGTCGTCGACGGCCTGTTCATCTACCTGGTCGCCATGATCGTCATCCTCACGAACGACCGCCGCCGCCGGCTCGGGGACATGGCCGCCAAGACCCTGGTCGTGCGGGCCTAGCCCGCCGGCCGTGGGTTCGCGCCGACGTGGCCGCTGACCAACTACGACTTCCTCCAGGTGGCTGGGCGGGCTCAACGCCGACGACTTCGGCGGCGACTTTTGTGAAGGTTGCCGCCGCCATCCCGGGTGTCACGGCGATTTCGCGCTGGCCGCTCAGTCGAGACAGAACTCGTTTCCCTCGACGTCCTGCATCACGAGGCACGACTCGTTGACGCCGTCGGCGCGCAGCAGACGCACGCGGACCGCGCCGAGCGGGATCAGGCGAGCGCACTCGGCCTCAAGGGCAGCCACGCGCTCCTCACCGACGAGCCCGGTACCGACCCGCACGTCAAGGTGCAGCCGATTCTTCACGACCTTGCCTTCGGGAACCCGCTGAAAGAACAGTCGCGGACCCACCCCCGAGGGATCAACGCAGGCGAACGCCGAACCCTGCCGCTCCGGTGGCAACGCGCGATTGAAATCGTCCCAGCTGGCGAACCCCCGAGGTGGCGGCGGCACGACGTACCCCAGCACCTCGCACCAGAAACGAGCGACGCGCTCAGGTTCCGCGCAGTCGAAGGTGATCTGGAACTGCTTGATCGCTGCCATCGGACCACCATAGAGAAGGGTCCTCGTCGGCTCCATGGATATGCGCAGCACGAGCTGTTCCGGCGGCGCGACGCCAGCATCAGGGGCAGGAAAAGGCGGCCATGTATCACGGTGCGTCACCTGCAGCGATGTACGCCGGCGCGCCCGCGGCGGCACGTGAGTGCGTCCCATCCTACCTATTCGCTATCGCTAGACGCCGCCTTCCTGGAGTGCCGCGACGACTGGGGTTCCGGCCTCCATGAGGGGCTGGGCTGGGCTGGGCCGAGTCTGGGTTGCACCCACCAGGATGCCGGGGCGCCCGATGACGAGGCGAGCCTTGTATAACCCCGGTGTATACCGTGAGATTCTATCCTGAGCGTATATACCGCGATTATATACTCGGGGTATAGTCGCGCGGTGAAGATCTCTTCGACGGTGTTCCGCTTGGTCGGGCCGCAGCCGAGTCACAGGTACCAGCACGCCGTTCTTCGCGGTGGTGACCGGTGAGGAGTCCGACCGCTTGCCTGAACCTCGCCACCGTCCTGGTGGTCATCGCGGTGGCCGCGGCGCCGGCGACGGCGACGCTGATGGCCGTGCCGGACGTCGTCCGGGTGACATCGCCACAGGGCATCGAGGCGTGGCGCGCGGACAGCCGGCACCTGCCCGACCCGGAGCGGGACGATCCCACCACCGTCCAGCGGTTCCTGGCCGGCGCCGATCCGGTCGAGCAGCGGGAGCTGGCCGAGGCGTACCCCGGCCTGGTGGGCAACCTCGACGGCGCGCCGCCGGCCCTGCGGTACGCGGCGAACCAACGGGCGATGGACGCGGCCGGCGCGCCATACCAGGGGCGGTCGGGGCAGTACCTGCTGTTCGACCTGCGCGGCCAGGGCAACGTGGCGCAGGTCTTCGGTGACCTCTCGACGGCGGATCGCATCGCCGTCCTGGTGCCCGGCGGGGGCAACCGGGCGGACAACTTCTGGCGCGGCGTCGGTGGCAAGCCGTTCCGCTCGCCGTCCGTGCAGGCATCCGACCTCTACCAGGCCGCCCGCCGGCACGGGTCGGTCGCCGACCGGTTCGCGGTCGTCGCCTGGCTCGGCTACGACGCACCCGACGGCTTGGACGCCTCCGCCGCCCGGGAGGACCTGGCACGGACCGGCGCCGCGGCACTGGACCGGTTCGTGACCGGCCTGACCGCTATCCGTCCACAAGCGACGGTCGCGCTGCTGGGGCACAGCTACGGCTCGACCGTGATCGGCCTCGCCGCGCACCGCCTGCCGAGGCAGGTGACCGACATCGCGGTGTTCGGCAGCCCGGGCATGGGTGTTGGCGACGTGTCGCAGCTCGGCACGAGCGCGCGCGTCTGGGCCGGAATGTCCCGCCACGATGTGATGCGGTGGGTGCCCGGCCTGCGACTGTTCGGGCTCGGCCACTCCACGCAGCCGACGGACCCCGACTTCGGCGCAACCGTCTTCAGCACCGACGGCGTGGCGGACCACGACCACTACCTCGCCCCCGGGACCGATGCGCAGGCCGAGTTGACCAGCATTGCCATGTTCGGCACCGACAGTAGGGGGGCCAAATGACCATGGCACCGAGCCGAACCGCCGAGTCTCCGGCCCGGGGATGGGCGGCACGGATCGCGGCGGGCACTCCCGCGCACCGCGACCGCACCATCGACGCGCTGCGGGCCGTGGCCATCATCGGGGTGATCCTCGGACACTGGATGGTCTCCGCCGTCGTGAGCGACCAGGACCACACATCGGCGTTGCACGGCGCGAGCCCGTTGTCGCACTCGCCGCAGCTGGCACCGGCGAGCTGGTTCCTGCAGACGCTGGGCCCGTTCTTCTTCGCCGGGGGATACGCGTCGGCGCGCGGCCTCGCCAACCGCCGGTCCCTGCCGTGGCTGAGTCTCCGCCTCTCCCGACTGGCACGGCCGGTGCTGGCGTTGGCCGCCGTATGGGTGCCAGCCATGCTGCTGCTGGCCGCCGTCGGCGCGCCGGACAGTACGCGACACGTAACCCGCTCACTGGTGTCGCATCCGCTGTGGTTCCTGCTGGTGTACATCGTGCTGACCGCGTTTGCGCCGTTGCTGCGTCCGCTCGTCGTCCGGGCCGGGGCATGGGCTGTGCTGCCGATGGTGGCGCTGGTCGCGCTGACCGACGCGGTCCGACCCCACGGCCTGCCGCTCTGGTGGGAGCTGCTCGCCGTGCTGGCGGCATGGATGGTGCCGTACATGCTGGGGATCGCGCTGTCCGAGAGCCGCCTGGACCGGCGGGCCGGGACGGTGCTGCTCGCACTGGGTGTGTTCGGCGGTGCCGTGCTGCTGCTCGGAGCCGGATACCCGGCCAGCGCCGTCGGTGTTCCCGGGGACCGCTGGTCAAACCTCGACCCGCCGTCCCTGTTCGCCATGGCCCTGGCCTTCGCACAGCTCGGCGTGTTCCTGCTGCTGCGCCCGTGGCTGGCCAGGCTGCTGCGCCGGCCGGCCGCCTGGGCGCCGGTCGCCGGGCTCAACCTGAACGCAATGACCCTGTTCTGCTGGCACCAGACCGCGCTCCTGCTGGTCACGTTCGCCGGCCTGCTCGTCGGCCCGCTGCCCGGGCTGCTCGACGAGCCCGACGGCTCCTGGCCGCTGCACCGCCTTGCCTGGCTGCCGCTGTTCGCGCTCGTCCTCGTCGGCCTGAACCGAGTGTTCCACCGCTTCGAGTCCGCCGGAGGTCCTCGTCGCAGTCCCGGGCCCACAAAGCCGGTGAGCCCGTGAGGGCTCACCCGGCCGCCAGCATTGACTGCTTCCCCCGCGCCGGCTCGGTGCGCATCGCGTGCTCGTCGGCACGGTGAGATCGTGCTACAACCTGCGGCATGACGTGGCGCGATGTGGCCCGGCGGGAGCCGGCCAGCACCAGGTAGCGGCCTTCCTCGTCCTCGGAAGGATTCGCCACGATCAGATCTCACCTTCCGTGAGTGTCGGCCGGGCGCCACTTTGTTGCGCTCCCGCAAGGTTGCACGCGTGCTGCGCGGCCGGGCAAGTGGCGCCGTGCCGTCAGGTCACCGACTGAGCCGACGCCGCCGGGGAGCTCAGCCGGGCGTCCCGTACCGCGCGGGCCGTCAGCGCCACGATCGCCGCGAGCAGACAGATGCCGCCACACCCCGTGAAGAACACGGCGGAGCCCCACAGGTCGACGATGAAGCCGACCGCGGGGAAGAGCACGGGCGACAGTCCCAACGTGAACAGCGTGGTCACCGAGGTCACCCGCCCCAGGTAGTCGGGGTCGACCACTGTCTGGACCAGGGCGCCCGTGACCGCCATGGTGACGCCGCTCGCCACGCCGACCAGGCCGCTGAAGACGATCGCGGCGACCAGTGTGCCGGCGTTTCCCAGCGCGGCCGTGGCCGCCGCGGTGACGAGCAGCGACAGGCCGATGGTCTGCCCGGCGCGTGGGATAGTGGCGCCCACGGTGAGCAGCAGCGACGCTCCCGTGGCGCCGATGCTGAAGGCGCTGGCGATCCATCCCATGCCGGAGGTGGACCACCCGCGCTCGTCGGCCAGCAGCACCAGCCCGGCTCCCACCGGGCCGCTGAAGCACATTTCACTCAGCCCCACCACCGCGATCAGTGGCATGAGGGCCTTGTGCCCGCGGATATAGCGCAAGCCGTCCCGCAGGCCGTGTCTCCCGTTCGCCGTGTGCTCGGCGGAGTCCGGCCGGGCGGTGACCCGTACTGTGAAGAGCAGCAGCAGTGACGCGGCGAACAGCACGCCGGAGGTCACGAACCCACCCCCTGTGCCGAAGGCCGCCAGCACCCCGCCGGCGAGCACCGGGCCCACGGCGTTGCTGAGCCGGATGGACAGGAGGCGCATGCCCTGGATCCGCACCAGCTCGCCCGATTTGGCGATACGCGGCGGGAACGCGCCGACGGCGGGCATGAACAGCGCGTCCACCGTGCCGAAGACCGCCGCGACGATCGCCAACTGCCAGATGTGCAGGGGCGCGACGAGTGCGACCGAGGCCATCACGAAAATGATCACGCACCGGGTCGCGTCGCTGACGATGGCGACCGGCCGCGGGCCGAACCGGTCGGCGACGACACCGCCGAACAGCAGGAGCACGGCCCGGGGCAGCGCACCGGCGGCGATGACCAGGCCGGCCTGCGAAGGGCCGGCCAACTGTGTCGCGGCCCAGGTCAGGCTGAGGAAGTACACCAGGTCCCCGGTCACCGAGGCGGTGTAGGCGGTCAGCCAGCTCAGGACATTCAGGTCGCGGTAGGCGGGTCGCGCGGGCGCGGTCCTCTCGACGGTCATGAGGGGTCCTGCTCGAGGCCCACGGTGCCGGGAACCGGGAACAGCTGGAACTGCGCGGCCAGCGGTACCGGCGCGGTGGTGCGGTCGGTCTCCCGGTCGCGGTAGCGCGCCACCACCGCCAAGACGTCGTCCTTCAGGCGAACGGCGTCCGCCGGGGTGAGGTGCAGCAGCACGTCGCTGAAGACGCTGGCATTCGCCCACTGCTGCGGCAGCAGCGGCACCTCGTCGGCCACCTGGCGTAGGAGTTCGGCCCGGGCCAGGACGACGGCCCGGGTGTAGGCCCGACTCGCCTGCTCGTCCTCCGGAGCGGCCGCCGCCGGGTCGTGGATCGACTGTTGGTGGGCGGCCTGCCACCAGAGTTCGCGTCCCGTCCCCTGCCCGACCACCTCGAAGATGAACCCGTGGGCCGCCAACTGTCGCAGGTGGTAACTGGCCGTGCCGGGCAGGATATTGAGTTCGCGCGCAACCCGGCTGGCGGTGGAGGGCCCCCGCTGGCGCAGCGTACTGAGGACGTTCAGACGTACCGGATGGGCGAGCGCGCGCAGCCGCGCCCGGTCGAGGTGGATGTCCTGTTGTGCAGGGCCGTGTGACGGTCCGGAATCTCGGGACTCACTGGACATGCATTGGAAGATAACGGCCCGGCGGTCATGTCACAAGAGTTCTTGTGACATGAGGTAACGTCGGTTCTGCGCCTGATCTGGTTCGCGGCCGCGTTCGTCGCGTTCTGCGGTGAGGGCGGCGTTGGCCTGGGCGACCAGTCGGGAGGAAAGGTTCGCGGGCGCGGCGCCGAACGCGGAGACGATGGCCTCGTGGATGCCGCGGACGCCGATCATCGGGTTGGCTGGTGCGCTGACCAAGAACGTTCACCGGGTTTGAGTGTCACGCGGCTTTCGATCGTGGGCGTCCCCAGCGTTGTTGGCGTTCGCTGCGGATGCGGATGCGGGCACGTTCGCGGCGTTGTGCGGCCAGGACGTCGGGGTGGCGAATCGTGCTGGAGGTCGACGGCCAGACACACTACGAGTGAACGTGAGGACGAAGACGGCCAGCAGCGTTGGTTGCTGGATGACAACGAGTACGCGCGAACCGTGGCTGCCAGTCGTGACCTTACCCTCGCCGGTTACGAGGTTTACCGGTTCGGGACGAACGAACTTCAGCGCGAGGACCGGGCACGCCCCCTGGTCACAGCATTCTCGGCGTCGTACAGGGGTGCGAGGGTCGCGACCGGCCGTGGGGATCCTTCTCGCTTCTGCCGATCTTGCTAAGGTCCACACATGTCAGGGCTGGGGCGCCGACACCATCGAGAGCTGCTGGTCTCCGACCTTGATGGAACGCTCCTTCGACCAGACGCGACCTTGAGCGCGTTCACGGTCAGCGTGGTCAACGAGTACATCGCCGGTGGTGGACTGTTCACCTATGCGACAGCCCGGTCCTACACCTCTGCCGCACGCGTGACCGCGCCGTTGCGGCTGCGGCTTCCGGTCATGACGTACGGCGGCGTGGTCGTCGTGGACCCGGTGACCGGGCAGGCCCGTCAGGCGCAGTTTCTGCCGGCCGCGTTGGTGGAGGAGGTGTTTCGCCTTACCGAGGGTTCACGGCTCGTGCAACCGATTGTGTACGTCATTCGGGAGGGCAGGGACCGTGCCTGCTGGCTGGCCGACCGGATCACCCCTGGAGTGGCAAACTTTCTGCGTGCGCGACCCGGCGATCCCCGGCTGCTGCCCCTTTCCACCCGGGACGACATCGATGCGGCATCGGTGTTCTATGTCTCCTTGATCGGCGACCGGCAGCCGTTGCACGAACTCTTCGAGCTGCTCTCTGACGCGCCGGGCGGCTGCCACTTCGTCCTCGCCGAGGACATCTACTCGGCCGGGCAATGGTGGCTGGAGCTGACCTCCGGTACCAAGGCCGCCGCGGTTGCTGCGTTGAAGGCCGAGGTAGCGGCAGAAACGGTGACGTGCTTCGGTGATCAGCTCAACGACCTGCCGATGTTCGCGGTCGCCGACACCGCGCTGGCGGTCGCGAACGCTGCGCCCGAGGTCCGCGCGGCCGCCACACAGGTGATCGGCGCCAACACCGACGACGGCGTGGCCCGCTGGATCGCCGCAACCGCGACATCAGCCGATCCGCTGAACTCCGGCGGCGCCGGTCCCGTTCCGGTGCAGGTCGGGCACCGGCGTTCCGCCGGACGGGGCGGCTCCCGGCCCGCCGTCAGGTGACGGGCGTCCGCCCAGGATGGTGCGGACAGCGTCGTGGAGCTGCGGCCCTACGGCGGTGCTGGGATCGACGAGCAGAGCGGCTGCACATCGGCCGCAGCTGCTATGTGCCGCTCCGTGTGTAGGCGGCCAGGATCGTCTCGGAGATGAAATGCGGTGCGTCAGCCCGGTCCAGTTGGCCAGCGGCCACATCGAGGGCTGCGCCATGCAGGACGTGGTGCAGGACGCTCACCAGCCAGTCGGCTGGGAGATCGGTGCGGAAGACCCCCTCGGCCTGGCCGCGCCGGATCAGGTCGTCGACACGCTGTGCGGGTTTGGCGTGGAGTTCCTGCACCCGTCCGGGCGGCAACGACGCCAGGGCCGCTTCCAGGACTGCGCTTGCCTGGGCGAGCAGCAGCCAGCTTGATCTGATCAGGACGTTGAGCGCTTCCCGGGGGTCGCCGGTGAGGTCCAGACCCCCGAGGACCTTCTCCCCTTCGGACAGAACTCGCATGACCGCGGCCTCTACGAGGGCCTCTCGCGACGGGAAATGCCCGTACAGGGTCACCCGGCCCACCCCGGCCGCCTGAGCGATTTCGCTCACGCTGGCATCGGCGTTCCGGCTCAGGCAGGCCACGGCTGCGCCAAGAATCTTGTCCACGTTCTGGCGGGCGTCAGCCCTGCGGGCCCCTGAGTGAGACATGCAACCCCTTCAAGTCAAACACCTATGTACGAGTTATCGTAGCGGACACAACTCGAACACATCTGTTTGACTTACTGAAGGAGCTGATCGTCGTGGTCGAGTCCGTGACCGCAGCCAGTCCGCCCCGCGAACCCCACCCGAAGCGCTGGAAGATCCTCGGACTTGTCGGTATCGCGCAGCTGATGCTGATCCTGGACGTCACCGTTGTCGCGATCGCCTTGCCGCATATGGGCGCGGACCTCGGGCTGCAGCGGGGAACCCTCACCTGGGTGGTGAGCGGATACACCCTCACCTTCGGCGGCCTGCTCCTCCTCGGGGGCCGCGCCGCCGACCTGTTCGGGGCCCGGCGCCTCCTGCTCACCGGGCTCCTGCTGTTCGCCGCCGCGTCCCTGACCGCAGGCCTCGCGGCCACCGGGCCCGTGCTGCTGGGCGGTCGCGTCGCGCAGGGGCTCGCCGCAGCGATCCTGTCCCCAGCCGCGCTGTCACTGGTCGTCACCATCTTCGACGGCGACGAGCGCAACAAGGCCCTCGGGATCTGGTCCGCACTCGGCGGCAGTGGCGCCGCACTCGGAGTCCTCCTCGGCGGCCTGTTGACCGCCGGACCCGGCTGGCCCTGGGTGTTCTACGTCAACGTGCCGGTGGGCCTCGTACTCCTGCTCATGCTCCGAACGCAACTCCCACCACAGCCGCCGGCGGGCGTACGGGACCGACTCGACGTGCCTGGCGCGGCGCTGGTGACAGCAGCCACCGGATCCCTGCTCTACGCGGTGATCGGGGCGGCAGACCGGGGCTGGGGCAGCGCGACGACCCTGATGCTCGTAGCGGCCGCTGTGCTCCTCTACGGCGGGTTCGTCGCCCGTCAGCGTCTGGCCGCCAGCCCGCTCATGGACATACGGCTTCTGCTTCGCCGACCGGTGGCCACCGGAACGCTGTTGATTCTCGTCGCGACCGCTCTCATGATCAGTGTCTTCTTCCTCGGCACGTTCTACCTGCAGGACCATCAGGGGTACGGCGCGCTGCAGGCCGGCCTGCTCTTCCTGCCCGTGGCGCTCGCGACCATGCTCGGGGCGAACGCTGCCGGCCGAGTCATCGGCCGTACGGGTCCGCGTCCTCTCGGCGTCCTGAGCCTTCTCGTTGCCGCGGCAGGCATGGCGATCCCCGCCCTATCGGACGGGACGGTCGCCATGGTGACCGGGGTCAGCGTCGCCGCGGCAGGGACCGGCGCCGTCTTCGTCGTCGCCTCCGCCACCGCGTTGGGGCAGGTCACTCCACAGGAATCCGGACTCGCCTCCGGACTCGTCAGCACCTTTCACGAGTTCGGTGCGTCACTCGGCGCAGCATTGGTATCGAGCATCGCTGCCGCGAGCATCACCGGAGCCACCACGGCCGGCTTCACCCGCGGCTTCACCGCCGGTGCCATCCTGGCCACTGCCGCCGCTCTGCTAGCCCTTATCCTCACGCCAAGCCACCGCACCGACCACTGACCCGGCAGTGGGCGCCGGTGGCGATCCCACCGGCGCCCCGCCCGCCGTGCGCACCAACCGCGGCGAGCATGAAACGACCAGCACGATCGTGGCCTATCCGCGAACCGGGCATCGCCCCGGCTGCGGCGATGAGTGCCGCCCGACAAGCGCTTCTGCCGGCGGCCCGGGTCCGCCCCGGCCTGCGGCTACACGCCCGCCCTGATGGGCCCGCCGACCGCTCAGCCGGCCATGCGCCGGCTGCGCGCGTAGTGCCGGGCGGCCTTGGCCCGGTTACCGCAGCCGGCCATCGAACACCAGCGGCGATTTGCCTTCGGGCTGGTGTCGTAGAAGTGCAGGACGCAGTCCGGGTTGGCGCAGTGCCGCAGCCGGTCGGGGTGCTCCGCCAGCAGGGTGAGGTAGTTGTCCGCCGCATGCCAGGCCGCTTCGTGTGCCGGGTCGTCGACCCGCACCACGGTTGCCGGCCCGTCCGGCCCGACGCTGCGCGTGATGTGGCCCCAGGCGAGTACGGCGTTCAGGCCGGCGAGAGCCGTCGGGGAGGACGGGTCGGTGATGTGGGCCCGTATCGCCTCGCGGGCTACGAGCAGTGCTTGGCGGGCGGGCTCGGTGGTCGACCAGTGGGAGCGGTTGTTGCTGGCGAGCCAGAGCCGCATCCCCGCCAGGTCACCGAGCAGGTCGTGTTGTCCCTCGGCATCCACCCAAATCGTGTTGAGCAGGTCCACACCGAGCGGCTCCCCGACGAGCGGGCGTGGATCGTGCGGCCGGTCCTTGTCGCTCACGCCCACCACCCTAACCCATGAGAGCAACTTGACCGGTTGAGTTTCTAACCCTTAATGTGGCTATCACCGGTTAGAAGTGTCGGAAGGATCCGGCGCGCCGGCCAGGAGGTGTCACATGACCACGACCACCGCACCGACCGCCCTGAAGACCGGGCACGTCGGGCTCAACGTCACCGACCTTGCCCGCTCGATCGACTTCTACCGGTCGGTGTTCGGGCTCGACCTGCAGGCCGAGGGCGCGGAGGAGGGGCGACGCTTTGCGTTTCTCGGCCGGGACGGGCACCTGCTCGTGACGCTCTGGCAGCAGTCCGGCGGCCGTTTCGCCACCGACCGTCCCGGACTGCACCACCTGTCGTTCCAGGTGGAGACGATCGCCGAGGTGCAGGCCGTCCAGGCGACCTTGCGGGCGCTCGGCGCCGAGTTCGCGTACGACGGTGTCGTTCCGCACGGCGAGGGGGCGTCCTCCGGCGGGGTGTTCTTCACCGACCCCGACGGCATCCGGCTCGAGGTGTACGCGCCGACCGGCGCGGACGTGGTCGCCGCCCCGGTCAGCGGCGCTCCCACCTGCGGCTTCTTCTAGGCCCGCCCGGTGGTGCCGGCCCAGGTGCTCCGGGCCGGCGCCACCGCCGTTCCAACCGCCCGTGTCGAAGAGAGGCTGTGATGGCCCAGTACCACCCCGGGGAACTCGCCGCGCAGCGGCGGGCCGGACTTGCCCAGCAGGCGGAGCATTCCCGCCTTGCGATCGGCGCGACGCTGCCGCCGCCGGCCGTGCAGTTCCTGACCGAGCAGCCCATGATCGTCATCGGCGCGGCGGACGACGACGGGCGCATGTGGGCGACCCTGCTCACCGGGCCGGCCGGTTTCATCAGCGCCCCCGACGAGCGGACCATCGACATCGAAGCTCGACCGGTGCCCGGTGATCCGCTCACTTCCGCTCTCGCCCAGCCGGCCCAGGTGGGCTCGATCGCGATCGAGCCCGGCACCCGGCGCCGGATGCGGCTCAACGGCGCCAGCCAACCCAGGCCCGGCGGGCTCCGGGTCAGGGCCGAGCAGGTGTACGCCAACTGCCCCAAGTACATCCAGCAGCGGACCCCGCAGCGCGCCACCGACGCCCCACCGCCCGCGCCACCGCTCGTCGGCGAGGTGCTCACCCCGGGCCAGCAGGAGACCGTCCGGCGGGCCGACACCTTCTTCGTCGCCACCCGATCCGCGGCGGGCGCGTGCGACGCCTCACACCGGGGCGGCAACCCCGGCTTTGTGCAGGTGCTCTCGCCCGACCGGTTGCGCTGGCCGGACTACATCGGCAACGCGATGATGATGACGCTCGGCAATCTCCAGCAGGACCCGGCCGCCGGCCTGCTGCTCGTCGACTGGCTCTCCGGTACGGCGCTGCACCTCACCGGGACCGCTGAGGTCGAATGGGACTCGGCTGTCCCGCTGCCCGGCGCGCAGCGGGTGGTCGACTTCCACGTCGAGCGCGTAGTCCAGATCGACCACGCCAGCCCCTTCACCTGGAGCGCGCCGAAGTACTCGCGCTTCAACCCCACCCTCGACCTGGAGGCGGACAAGCCATGACCGTAATCGTCGACCTTGACCTGTGCCAGAACCACGGACAGTGCGTGTACGCCGCTCCCGAGGTGTTCGCGTTCGACGAGGACGAGATCCTGACGTACCACCCGGAGCCGCCGCAGTCGCAGCACGACAAGGTGCGTACCGCCGTCACCGCCTGCCCCGTCCGCGCCATTCATCTGGTGGGCGGGCCATGAGCCCCCTGCGCCGGGTCGTGGTGGTCGGCGCCTCACTCGCCGGGCTACGCGCCGCCGAGGCACTGCGCCGCTCCGGCTACGCGGGCGAACTCGTGCTGGTCGGCGACGAGCCACATCTGCCGTACGACCGCCCCCCGCTCACCAAGCAGCTGCTCACCGGCGGGTGGCGACCCGAGCAGACCACGCTGCCCGTTGCACCGGGGCTCGACGTCACATGGCGGCTGGGCGTACCGGCCGGCGGACTCGACGTGTCCGCCCACACGGTGCACCTCGCCGACGGCGCCAGGCTCCACTACGACGGCGTGGTGCTCGCCACCGGCGCCCGCGCCCGGCCCTGGCCGGGCCCGACGACCCCGGCCGGCGTACACACCATCCGGGGCCTCGACGACGCGGCGGCGGTGGCCGAGACGCTGCCCCGTGCCCGCCGGCTGCTCGTCGTCGGCGCCGGCTTCCTCGGCGGCGAGGTGGCCGCGGCGGCCCGGGCTATCGGCGTCGCGGTGACCCTCGTTGAGCCCCGGGATTGGCCGCTGCTCGGGCCCGCCGGCCCGCACGTCGGGCGGTTCGTGGCCGCCCTGCACCGGGCGAACGGCGTCGACCTGCGACTCGGCGCCGGGGTACGACGCTTCACCGGCAATGGCCGGGGCGAGCTGACCGGAGCCGAACTGACCGACGGCACCAACGTCGAGGCGGACCTGGCTGTCCTCGCGCTCGGCGCCAAGCCGAACATCGAATGGCTCGCCGGGTCCGGTCTGGTCACCGACGGGGGGCTGGTCTGCGACGAGTACTGCCGGCCCCTCCGGGACGACGGACGGCCCGCCCCGCATGTGGTTGCCGCCGGCGACCTGACCCGGTGGCCGCACCCGCTGGCCGGCAACGAGCTGATCTCGCTCGGGCACTGGAGCAACGCCGCCGAGCAGGCCGACGCCGCAGCGCAGACCCTGCTCCAGCCCGACACCACCCCCCGCTACCGGCCAGTGCCGTCGTTCTGGTCCGACCTGTACGGCGTCCGAATGCGCTCAGTCGGGCTGCCGCACCTCGCCGACACCAGCGAGACGGCCGAGCACGACGAAGCCAACCACCGCCTCGTCGTCACCTACCGCCGGAACGGCCAACTCGTCGGCGCGCTCACCGCCAACCGGACCAGCCGGCTCGCCCCCTTTCGCGCCGAGATCCAGCGCCGTCTCACCAGCATGGACCCATCGCCCCTCCCTGTCTGAGGCGTGCCAACGAGAAGCTCACGCGCGATCCTGGGTGGGGGCCGCGGGGAAAGGAGCGCCCGGCAGGCCGGGCCGCGGGAGCCGGTCACCGGACTCGCCGGTGCCGGCACCATGGCGCCGTGGAGGCGGGGGAAGATCCGGTAACGGGGGAGGCCGGCATGCACAGCGGCTGCGTTGCGCAACCGGTTTCGGCGCTGGGTGGCGCGTACCGTGCGGACCAGGCGCGCGCCGGAATGGTGGTGCCCCCAATCGGCGAGCGTCGGGGACACCACATGCTCAACCGAGGTTTCCGATGGCTGCGTTGCTACCGATCAACGGGCGGCTGACACCGCGTCGGGCCGACGCCGTGCAGCCGGCGACGCCCCACTTGATCGTCACCTGGGTGGAACTGCCGGCCGGCACCCGGTTCAGGTCGAAGCCGAACGTGCTGCCAGCGCCCCACGTCAGCCAGTCGCTCTCACCGTTGTCGGCATCGAACCAGCCCCATCCGCTGGTTGACGACGGCCCACACGAGCTGACCGACCCGACCACGTGGACGTGCGGATCCCACGGCGACGCGGACGCCGGCACACTGCCCGCACTGACGACGACAAACGTGGCGACCGCTGAAATCGCGGCAGTGGTCACCCGCTCTTGGATGCGGTTCATCCAACCTCCTCGTTGATTCGTCAACCGTTTCGAGGTATGGCACGACATCGGAAAGCCCGCCCGTTCTCTCTCGGACCGGTCTCAATCGGACCATCGACGAGCCCGGACTTGCAGGTCCGATCATCCAACGCGGTATCCGCCCATCGACAGGACAGGAAGCCTCTGCCTCGCCGAGCCGGTCACCGTCTGTGACGAGCACTGGCCGGCCGCCGCGCACCAACGGCGGCAGATGTGCGCACTCGGCGTCGTTCGAGTGTTGCTGTTTGGGCGCGCGGCACGGGTATGGTCGCGGGGCATGAGCACCGATGGTGATGCTGCGCTCGCCCGACTGCTGCACAGTCTCGTGAGGGATCTGCTTGGTTGGCTGAGTCAATATCCGGACGACCGGGTCGACCCGAAGGCGGTGGCCTCGATCCGGCGGAGCATCGACTGGGTGATCGAGCGGCTTCCGGACGAGCAGCGCCACCGCCTCGCGGCAGGTGACCCGGACCCGGCGTCGCTGGAAACCGTCACCGGCCTGCTCGTCGACCTCGTGTGGTGGCTGGATACCTGCGATGACAACGAGGTTGATCCGGACGTAGCGGTCAAACTCCTGGAGGGTGGCGCCGCCGACATCGATGCGCTGCCAGAAGGACAACGTGAGCGTCTGCTTGAGGTTCTCGACCAAATGACCACCTCGGAACAGCACGACGGCCGGCGGTACAAGTTGCGCTGCTTCCCTTACGAGATGGGACTTGTCGAGGAGGAACCCGACGACGAGGAGCCATCGGTCCGTGAGTGGGTCTGGCCCGAAGCTCGGACGACAGGGTCACCTCCGGCCGAATGAGCTGAACAAGCCGCGCACCGAGAGGCGGACGACACCGACGCCACCCGGCCCGATCAGCCACGCTCAAGGCATCCGCACATCGGCAGTTGCGGGTGTCCGAGCGCTGGCCCGGCTCGTCACGCTACGTTTGCGCGCGCCTCGCGGCAGATCAGGACATTTCCAGAGGGGCGAGCGACGTACTCGCCAGCGCCCTGGCCCTCGGTGATGACTTGGTGTCTCTCGGGCCATCGAACTTGACGCATGCCCGTATGGTGGCCTTGCCGCGTCGCGGTTCCGTCAACTCGCCCGGAAAAGTCGCCCGGCCTACGGAGGCGCTGTGATGTTCGACGACGTGTTCTGGTACATCGTCATATTCCTGTTCCTCTTCGGCGGCAGTGCCGCCGGGTTCGTCCAGCACCTCCAGTCCCGCCGGCACAAGTTCAAGTTGGCGATGGCCAAGGAAAAGGTCAAGCTGGAGCAGGCGAAGGCGAAGCTGGCTGAGGAGCAGAACCGGCAGACCGCGCTGGAGCTACGCAAGGCAGAGCTGGAGATCGAACGCTATGACCGGCGGCTCCCCGGCATGCTATCGGTTCCACTCACCGACAGCGGAACCGACAACGGCGTGGAAGAGGCGCCGTAGCCGAATCTCTGCCGACCGCCGCCACCCATTGGCATACCCGGTCTCCGGTGTTCACGAGTGCTGCCGGGCCGCGAAGCTGTATCACAGTCGGCGCTGGGACGGCATGGGGTACCCGCACATCGGCTACTTATAGAATTTGATCTACGACCTCAACCCGGCCAGGTTGGGTCGAGGTGGCCGACGGGATCGCTCTCATCATCGGCTGTCCACGGCA